>JBLMWC010000067.1:0-3094 GCA_050257015.1 Bacillota bacterium
CCGACCGACCCGATCCGGGGCGCGATGCCCCGGCTGAGCCGGCTCCCCGCTCGCTCCGGCACGACGACCACCGGCCGCACCGGCGACGCGAGAATCTCGGCGGCCGCGTGCGTCAGCTCCGCGATCTCGGCCGCGTCGCCGACGGTCCGCACCATCACGGCGAACGGCTTGGCGTCGCGCTGCTTCCGGCGGCGGAGGCGCGCCACCGACGCATCCGATCGCGCGTCGACCGCGAGGTGGAAGCCCCCGAGGCCGCGCAGCGCGAGGATCCCGCCGGCCCGGAGCAGGCTCACCGCGGCCGCGAGCGCCGCGCTGGGTCCATCCACCGCTGCGCCGGCGGACTCGAACCAGAGCCGCGGCCCGCAGGCGGGACAGCTGTTGGTCTCGGAGTGGTAGCGCCGGTCGGAGGGGGTCCGATACTCGCGCGCGCAGGCAGGGCACTGCGTGAACTGCCGCATGCTGGTGCGCTCGCGGTCGTACGGCATCGCCTCGATGACGGTGAACCGCGGACCGCAGTCGGTGCAGGTGATGAACGGGTAGCGGTAGCGGCGGTTGGCGGGATCGAAGAGCTCCGTCTCGCAGGCGGCGCAGAGCGCCACGTCGGGTGAGACCGGCTGGCGGAAGCCGGCCGGGTCACTGCTGGCCTCGATCACGAAGCCGTCGGACGGCTCGAGGGGGGCGGACTCGACCTCCAGCCGCTCGATGCGCGCCAGAGGCGGCGCCTCGCGCGTCAGCGCGCCGATGAACGCCTCGACGGCCTCGTCTGCTCCCTGTATGCCGATCTGCACCTCGCCTCCGACGTTCCGCACCCAGCCGCTCAGCTCGTGGCGGATGGCGAGCCGATGCACGAACGGCCGGAAGCCGACTCCCTGGACCACGCCGGTGATTCTGAGGCGCCGCGCGAGCGCGGGTGAGCCGCTGACGATCACGGTGCCGCCGCGGCTCCGGTCCGCACCTGACTCCGGAGGAAGTCGAACCACTGCTCCATCCCTTCGCCGGTGAGCGCCGAGGTGAAGAAGAACCGGAGCGACGGGTTCACGCTCCGCGCGAAGGCGAGAGCCCGCTCCACGTCGAACGGCACGTGCGGCAGGAGGTCCACCTTCGTGAGCACGGCGTACGCCGAGTTCCGGAACATCCCCGGATACTTGAGCGGCTTGTCCTCGCCCTCGGTGACGGAGAAGAGCACGACCTTCGCGTTCTCGCCGAGGTCCCAGCTCGCGGGGCAGACCAGGTTGCCCACGTTCTCGATGAAGAGGAGGTCGGTATCGTCGAGGTCGAGCGCATCGAGGGCGTGCTGCACCTGGCGGGCATCGAGATGACAGGCGCCGCCGGTCACCACCGCCTGCACGAGCCGGGTGGTCCGCGCAGCGAGCCGGTCGGCGTCGTTCTGGGTCTGCACGTCGCCGGTGACGACGCTGATCCGCATCTCCCCGCCCAGCGCGTCGAGGGTCCGCTCCAGGAGCGCCGTCTTTCCCGAGCCGGGCGAGGAGACGAGGTTGAGCGCCGGTACGCCGGCGACGGCGAGCTGGCCGCGCACGCCGGCGGCGATCTCGTCGTTCTTCGCCATCACCCGCTCGCGGACCTCGATCGTTCTAACCGTCATCGTCCACCTCCAGGTACGCGAGCCGGAGGTCGGGCCCCGCGCACGGGATGATGCTGGGCACCGCGCCGTCGAACGGCGGCGCGTCGAGCAGCGCTTCCAGGCAGAAGCGGAAGTTCTCCACCTCGATGTTGGCGTCCCGGCCCACCTCGACGCCGACCCGGCGCAGGCGGCTCGCGCTGCCGCCCTCCAGATGCGACTCGGCGATCCGGCACACCTCGAGCGCGAGACTCAGCTCGTGCATCCGGCCGCGACCACGGGCGCGCAGCGGCAGCCGAGCGCCTCGAGCCGCTCAGCCACCCGGTGCAGCATGAGCGGCATCGCGGCCGCCACCGCCGGGCTCAGTGCGGTGCTCATTTCGACCTGGGCTGGCTGGATCCCGATGGCGACGAGCCGGCGCGGCAGCGTCTCGCGCAGCGCCGCCAGCGCGAGCACCTCGCCCAGGTCGATCTGATGGGGTGACAGCTTCGCCGCGAGTCGCCGCGGCACCGCATCGCCGTCGAGCTCGATCACGGTGCCGGGGGCGCGGCCGAGGTGGATCGCGTCGAGGAGGATCACCGTGTCGGCGCTCTCGATCAGCGGCAGCAGGTTCATGCCCCACGTCCCGCCGTCCACCAGCTCCACGCCGTCCACCTCCCAGCTCGCGACCAGCCGCTCCAGCGCGGCGAGTCCGATCCCGTCGTCTCCCATCAGCGGGTTGCCGAGTCCGATGACGAGCGTGCGGCCCGGGGTTTCAGTCATCCTCGAACACCCGTGCGGCCGGCACCACGCGTCCGCCGGTTACGATCGACGAGATGGTGCTGTTGTGCTCCAGCGCGTCGGCGCGGATCGACATGTAGACGTGGATCGGCACGTAGATCGCGAAGATCCAGGTGATCTCGTGGTGCAGGAAGCGCACGTTCGGCATCCCGCCCAGCAACGGTCCGATCCAGTTGAACGCCCGGTAGAACAGGCTCGCCGAGTTGTACTGCCCGTACATCGCGAAGCCGGTGACGACCTGGATCAGCGCGACCAGGTACAGCCCGGTGTAGCTGATCTGCTGCAGCGGGTTGTGGCCCAGGTAGGCGGGCGCGTCCTCGGGCCGGACCAGGAGATACGCGCGCCCCTGGCGAACGAGGTTCTTCAGGTCCCGGCGGCGGTACGGCACCAGCGCGCTCCACCGCTCGTAGCGGTTGCCGGCGAGGAGCCAGTACGCGCGTACCAGCGCCGTCATGACGAGAAGCCCCGCCGCGGCGAAGTGCAGGAAGCGCATCCAGCCCATGAGGAAGTGGGAGCTCGCCTCGCCGCTGGTCATGAAGTACGGCTTGCCGATGTAGAGGCCGGTCACCGCGAGCACCACGATGGCGACCGCCGCCGACCAGTGCATCACGCGGAGCGGCAGCCCCCAGAGAGTGACCAGCCGGTAGTTGCCGGTGCGGGGCAGGTGCTCGACCGGCGCCGACGTCCCGGTCATTGGACTTTCACCTCCACGATCGGCGCACCGGTGGCGTCCAG
>JBLMWC010000068.1:0-3394 GCA_050257015.1 Bacillota bacterium
GATCGCCGCCGGCATGAGCGGCGTCGAAGCGCGACTCAAGTCGGACTGGTTCGACCAGCTGGAGAATGCGCTCGCGCAGGACGGGGTGGCGGCGGGGCGCGCCCGGGCATACTGGATTCCCGGCCGGCTCGAGTTCGTGGGCAAGCACACCGACTACGCCGGGGGACGGAGTCTCTGCTGCGCGATCGAGCGCGGCTTCTGCATGCTCGCGGTGCCGCGCACCGATTGCCGGCTCCGCGTGCGGGATATCCGGTCGGGTGACGTGCTTCGGACGGCGGTGGACGCCGATGCGCGCGCCGAGGCGGGCACCTGGGGAAACTACGTCGCCACGGTCGCGCGGCGCATCGCTCGCAACTTTTCCGGACCGCTGCTCGGGGCGGAGCTCGCGTTCGCCAGCGACCTGCCGGCCGCCGCCGGGATGAGCAGCTCCAGCGCGATGATCACCGCGGTCTTCGCGGCGCTCTCGGACGTCAACGAGCTTCCCGCGTCGGACGAGTACCGGCCTGATATCGAGTCGCTTGAGGATCTGGCGGCGTACCTTGGCGCCATCGAGAACGGCTCGACCTTCGGCGCGCTCGCAGGGGATGACGGGGTGGGCACGGCGGGCGGATGCCAGGACCATGCGGCGATCCTCCTGAGCCGCCCCGCCGCGCTGGTCCAGTATGCGTTCATGCCGGTGCGCTTCGAGCAGGCGGTGGCGGTGCCGGACCGGCACTGCTTCGTGATCGCGACGAGCGGAGTGGCGGCGGAGAAGACCGGCGCGGCGCTGGCGCGCTACAACCGCGCGTCGGCGACGGTCGCCACGATGCTCGGGATGTGGAACCGGGCCACCGGACGGGCCGATCCGTCGCTGGCGGCGGCGGTGGATTCCGCTCCCGACGGCGCCGACCGCATGCGGAAGCTGATCCGGAGCGCGTCGGGTCCGGCCGCGGACGCCGGCGCGCTGACCGACCGCTTCGAGCAGTTCCAGACCGAGAGCGGAATGATCGTGCCCGCCGTGGCGGACGCGCTGGTCGAGGAGGATCTCTCGTCGCTCGGCGCGCTGGTGGATCTCTCGCAGGAATGTGCCGAGCAGCTGCTCGGCAACCAGGTGCCGGAGACGGTGGAGCTGGCGCGGGCCGCCCGCGCGCTCGGCGCGATCGCGGCATCATCGTTCGGTGCGGGGTTCGGCGGCAGCGTCTGGGCGCTGGTGCCCGAGGGAAGCACTGCGCCGTTCGCGGCTGACTGGGCGCGACGGTATCGCCGCGCGTATCCCCGTGCCGCCGAACGCGCCGAGATCTTCGTTACGCGCGCGGGCCCGCCGATGGTGCGACTCTAGACGGTGCCCGGCCTCCTCGATTCCCCTGTCGCGACCACGCTCGACCTGCATGGGCTCGACGCCGCGCGCGCACGGCAGGCGGTGGAGCGGCTGCTCCGGCGGAAAGGCGGCGCCCGATCGGGGGAGGTCGTCCACATCGTGACGGGGCGCGGACGGGGGTCGGCGGGGCGGCCGGTACTCAAGCCGCTGGTCGGCCGGCTCCTCGCGGGCGAGCTCGCCCCGTTCGTCGGCGAGTACTCAAAGGACCTGAACGACGGCGGGTATCTGGTCCGCCTTCGCTGAGCGTTGATTTCAGATCATCGACAGAGGTGTTCATGCCGGGATTCGTGCGCTCGTCTCTTCCGCTCCTGATTGCCGTCGCCATCTCGCGCGGCGCCGCCGCGCAGACACCGGCGGCCGAGCCGTCGATCATACCGCGTCCGGCGAAGCTGACGACGCACAGCGGCCGGTTCCTGCTCACGGGCCGCACCGTCATCTGGACCGATGCGCAGAGCGCGGCGCTCGGCCGGCAGCTCGCGCGGTATCTCGAGCCGGCGACGGGGTACGCGCTCGCGGTGCGGCAGGGCGGCACGCCGGCGGGGAACCGCATCGTCCTCCGCCGCGACAAGACGCTCAAGCGACTCGGGGATGAGGGGTACGCCCTGAGCGTGCGGCCCGGCGTCGTGACGGTACGGGCGCCGGCCGCGGCCGGGCTCTTCTACGGGATCCAGACGATCCGACAGCTCCTTCCTCCCGAGATCTTCCGCGAGGCGCCGATGACCGGCGTGCGCTGGACGATGCCGGGGGTGACGATCGAGGACGAGCCGCGGTTCCGCTGGCGCGGCGCGCATCTGGACGTCGTCCGTCATTTCATGCCGAAGGAGTTCGTCAAAAAGTACATCGACCTGCTCGCCCTCCAGAAGATGAATTCCTTCCACTGGCACCTCACCGACGACCAGGGCTGGCGGATCCAGATCCGGAAGTACCCGCGACTGACCGAGGTCGGCGCGTGGCGGAACGAGACGCTGGTGGGGGCGTACACCCCGGACACCAGCAAGCAGGTCTTCGACCACGAGATCCACGGCGGGTTCTACACGCAGGAGGACATCCGCGAGATCGTGGCCTACGCGCGGGCGCGGTTCGTGAACGTGGTGCCGGAGATCGAGATGCCCGGGCACGCCCAGGCGGCGATCGCGGCGTACCCGTGGCTCGGCAACGCCGGCGACTCGCTCCGCGTCTGGACGATCTGGGGCGTGAGCCAGAACATCCTCAATCCGTCCGACAGCACGGTCGCGTTCATGAAGGATGTGCTCACCGAGGTGATGGAGCTCTTTCCGGGTCCGTACATCCACGTGGGGGGCGACGAGGCGGCGAAAGGGCAGTGGAAGTCGAGCGCCGGGGTGCAGGCGCGGATCCAGGCCCTCGGCCTCCGGAACGAGGAGGAGATGCAGAGCTGGTTCATCCGGCAGATGGACGCCTTTCTCACGGCGCACGGGCGGCGGATGATCGGCTGGGACGAGATCCTCGAGGGCGGACTGGCGCCGAACGCGGTGGTGATGTCGTGGCGCGGGACCAGCGGCGGCATCGCCGCGGCCCGCGCGGGTCACGACGTGGTGATGGCGCCGGGGAGCCACACCTACCTGGACCATTACCAGGCGCTCGACCACACCCGGGAGCCGCTGGCGATCGGCGGGTTCCTGCCGCTCGACACCGTCTACTCGTACGACCCGATGCCCGCGGAGCTGGAGCCCCGATTCGGGAAGCACGTGCTCGGCGCGCAGGGACAGGTCTGGACCGAGTACATCAAGGGGCCTAAGAACGTCGAGTACATGGCGTACCCGCGCATGTCGGCGCTGGCCGAGGTCCTCTGGACCCCACTCGGCCGCAAGGACTACGCGAACTTCCTGCTCCGACTCAGTGAGCAGCTGCAGCGGCTGGATGCGCTCGACGTGAATTACCGTCACCTGGGCGGCGACGGCGGCTGAGCTCCGCGGCTCAGGTGTGATGCAGGCTCAGGCGGAGGAGGCGGGGCGGGCCGCGGCGGGAAACCAGGGAGAGGCGGAGCCGGGTCGTGGTCACGGGCTCGACGCGCACGAT
>JBLMWC010000069.1:0-7056 GCA_050257015.1 Bacillota bacterium
GACGCCCCGCTTCTGCGGATTCATCTTGAGCGCCGGCGCCTTGTCCTTCGCCGCTACGTCTTTCCGGCCGTGCCGGATCAGCTGATTGATTGTCGGCATATCCCTGCGACTATGAGCCAGACCAGTCCCAGACGGGCATCTGACAGTCAGATGATTTCCGGGGTAGACTTGCAAAACTAGCGGTGGATTGGGCTTGGGTCAAGGGCCGGGGTCCGCCGGCCGACCGTGCCGAAGCCTGGCCGCCGCCACCCGGACCAGGCCCTCCCAAATCGGCGTGAGCAGCCGAAACGACGAAGCGCCCCGGGGTTCCGGGGCGCTTCGCGACTGCCTGCTGGTCGATCCCTACTCGTCGTCGGGCACCCCACCCGCCGGAGCCAGCTCCGGCGTCGGCGCCGCGCCCATCTGCGCCTCGGGAATGATCTCCGGCATCTCGTAGCCCGCGGGCGGCTCGATGTCGATCTCGGCGTAGCGGTAGATGCCGCTGCCGGCCGGGATCAGGTGCCCGATGATGATGTTCTCCTTGAGCCCGAGGAGGTTGTCCTTGGCCCCGCGGATCGCCGCATCGGTCAGCACCCGGGTCGTTTCCTGGAACGACGCCGCCGAGATGAACGACTGCGTCGTGAGCGACGCCTTGGTGATGCCGAGCAGGACCGGCTCGAACTCGGCCACGTCGCCCTTCTTCTTGGCGACCCGCTCGTTGTCGTCCGCGAAGATCTGGCGGTCGACCGTCTCGCCCTCGAGGAAGTCGGTGTCGCCCGGCTCGGTGACGCGCACCTTCTGCAGCATCTGGCGCACGATCACGCCGATGTGCTTGTCGCTGATGCGCACCCCCTGCAGCCGGTAGACCTCCTGCACCTCGTTCAGCAGGTATTCCTGTACCGCGCGCGGCCCCTTGATGAGCAGGATGTCGTGCGGGTTGACCGGGCCCTCGGTGAGCCGGTCGCCGGCCCGCACGCGGTCGCCCTCGTGCACCCGGAGGTGCTTCCCGGCCGGCACTTCGTACAGGCTCGGCTCGGCCGGCGTGTCCTCCGTGTCCTGCTGCGGATAGACGTAGATCTCGCGCTTGCCGCGCTTGATCTCGCCGAACTTCACCACGCCGTCGATCTCGGAGATCGTCGCCGGATCCTTCGGACGGCGCGCCTCGAACAGCTCCGCGATGCGCGGGAGACCGCCCGTGATGTCGCGCGTCTTGTAGGCCTGCCGCGGGATCTTGGTGACCGTGACGCCCTTGGCCACCTTCACCGGCGGCGACAGGAAGACCGTCTTGTCCTTGCTCTCCTTCTTGGTCTTCGACGGCCACGCCTGATTGATCGGCACCTCGTCCACGTGGAACTTGGTGCTCCACGGGTTCGCCGCATCCGGGATGTCGATCGCCCGCGAGGCCTGGTCGGTCGGCGAGCCCAGAATCACGCGGCTGCCCTCGGCCAGAGTGTACTCCTGCGGGTCCTTCCGGTTCGGCATGTAGACCAGGACCGACGGATGCAGCTCGCGGTCCGGGTCGGCCACGACGACGACCGAGCGGAGGCCGGTGCCCTCGTCCAGCTCCTCGCGGAGCGTGACGCCGGGGACCAGGTCCTTCCACCGCAGCTCGCCGTCGGTCTTGATGATGCTCGGGTCGTTGTACGGATCCCAGGTGTAGAGGATCGTCGCCCGCTTCTCGTTGTCGCCCTTGGTGACGAGATCGCCCTCCTTCACCTGCAGGAGCGCGCCCTCCGGCACCGGGTACCGGTTGAGCACCCGCTTGTGATCCTTCGGGTCGACAACGAGGATCCCTTCCTTGGTCTCGTCGGTCGCCGACTCGTCCTCGCGGGTGAGTACGACGCGCACTGATCCCCGGGTGCCCTCCTCGTACTCCACCGGCACGTCCGCCCACTCGAGCCCGTCGGTGTACTTGACCAGGCCGTCCGAGCGCGCCCGCCGCTCCGCCTCTTCGGCGATGCGCGACGAGGTGCCGCCGATGTGGAAGGTCCGGAGCGTCAGCTGCGTGCCCGGCTCGCCGATCGACTGCGCGGCCAGGATGCCGACCGCCTCGCCCATGTCCACCATATCCATCGTGGCCAGGTTCCGGCCGTAGCACATGCGGCAGACGCCGCGGCGCGACTCGCAGGTCAGCACGCTCCGGATCTTGACCTTCTCGATCCCGGCGTCGTCGATCTTGTTGGCGATCTCCTCGTCGATCAGCTGGCCCGCTTCGGCCAGGAGGCGCGGATCGCCGTCGGAATCGAGCTCGTGCGGATCGAACACATCCTCACTCGCCACGCTCCCGACGATGCGCTCGCGCAGCGGCTCGATGATGTCCTCGCCTTCCTTCAGCGACGACACTTCGAGGCCCAGGATCGTCCCGCAGTCCTCCTCGGTGATCGTGACGTCCTGCGCCACGTCCACCAGCCGGCGGGTCAGGTAGCCGGCGTCGGCCGTCTTGAGCGCCGTGTCGGCCAGGCCCTTCCGGGCGCCGTGCGTCGAGATGAAGTACTCGAGCACCGTGAGCCCCTCGCGGAAGTTCGACTTGATCGGGCTCTCGATGATCTCGCCGATGCCACCGGTGAGCTTCTTCTGCGGCTTGGCCATCAGGCCGCGCATGCCCGCCAGCTGGCGGATCTGGTCGCGGCTGCCGCGGGAGCCGGAATCGAACATCATGAAGACCGGGTTGAACCCGCCCTTGCTGACGCGCATCCCGTTGACCATCGCCTCGGCCACGTCGTTGTTGGCGTGGGTCCAGGCGTCGATCACCTTGTTGTAGCGCTCGCCGAAGGTGATCTGGCCGGTGTTGTACGCCTTCTGGAAGCGCTTGACCCGCGCATCCGCCTCGGTCAGCAGCTCCTGCTTCTCGGCCGGGATCTGGAGATCCTCGATGCCGATCGACACGCCGCCCTGCGTCGCGAAGCGGAAGCCGAACTCCTTGAGCCGATCGAGGAAGGTGACCGTGTCGGCCAGCCCCGCCCGGCGGTAGCTCTGGAGCACCAGCTCCGAGAGGATCTTCTTCTTCATCAGGTCGTCGCGGAAGCCGAGCTCGGCGACCAGCTTCCGGGGCAGGATGCTGTTGAACAGCACCCGGCCCGCCGTCGTCTTGATCCAGCGCGCCTGCGGCTCGATCGCCTCGCGCGGCGGCACGTACCAGAAGTAGATCGCCGTGTGGAAGCCGATGCCGCCCGACAGCAGCGCCATCTCGATCTCCGCCAGCGATCCGAAGTAGCGCGCCTTCTCCCACAGCTTCTGCCGGACTTCGTCGGACTTGCCGCCGGCCCGCCGGATCTCCTCCTCGAAGCCCGACGGCAGCTTGGTGAGGAAGTACGAGCCGAGCACCATGTCCTGCGACGGCTCCGCCACCGGGCGGCCGTCGGACGGCTTCAGCACGTTGTTCGACGAGATCATCAGGAGCCGGGCCTCGAGCTGCGCCTCGAACGAGAGCGGCACGTGCACGGCCATCTGGTCGCCGTCGAAGTCGGCGTTGAATGCGGCGCAGACGAGCGGATGGATCCGGATCGCCTTGCCCTCGACCAGCACCGGCTCGAACGCCTGGATGCCCAGCCGGTGCAGCGTGGGTGCCCGGTTGAGCAGCACCGGATGGTCCTGGATGATCTCCTCCAGGATCCCGTACACCTCCGGGCTCTCGCGCTCCACGATCTTCTTGGCGCGCTTGACCGTCTCGGCGATGCCCTTCTCCACCAGCTTATGGATGATGAACGGCTTGAAGAGCTCGACCGCCATCGCCTTCGGCAGGCCGCACTGGTGCAGCCGGAGCTCCGGGCCTACCACGATGACCGACCGGCCCGAGTAGTCCACGCGCTTGCCGAGCAGGTTCTGCCGGAAGCGGCCCTGCTTGCCCTTCAGCATGTCCGAGAGCGACTTGAGCGGACGCTTGCCGCGGCCGCGGATCGCCTTCGAGCGGCGGCCGTTGTCGAACAGCGCGTCGACGGCCTCCTGCAGCATGCGCTTCTCGTTGCGGAGGATGACCTCCGGCGCCTTGTGCTGGATCAGCTTGGTGAGCCGGTTGTTCCGGTTGATCACCCGGCGATACAGGTCGTTCAGGTCGCTCGTGGCGAACCGGCCGCCGTCGAGCGGCACCAGCGGACGCAGATCGGGCGGGATCACGGGGATCACGTCCAGGATCATCCACGTCGGGTCGTTCGGCAGGTCGCCGTTGTCCCCCGAGCAGAGGAAGGCATCCACGATCTTGAGGCGCTTCAGCATCTGCTTCTTGCGATGCTGGCTCGTCTCGGTCGCCACTCCCTTGCGGAGGTCCTCGGCGAGCTTCTTCACGTCGATCCGGCTCAGCAGCTCACGCACCGCCGGCGCGCCGATCTCCGCCCGGAACCCGCTGTCCCCCTCCTCGCGCGCCTTGGCGCGGAGGGTGAGGTACTCGTCCTCGTCCAGCAGCTGGTTGGACTCGACCTCCTGATCACCCGGCTCGATCACCACGTAGCTCGAGTAGTAGATCACCCGCTCCAGCTCGCGGAGCGTCAGATTGATCAGGTTGCCCATCGGGCTGGGCAGCGTCTTGAAGAACCAGATGTGCGCCACCGGCACGCTGAGCTCGATGTGGCCCATGCGCTCGCGCCGGACCTTCGAGAGCGTCACCTCGACGCCGCAGCGGTCGCAGATCACCCCGCGATAGCGGATCCGCTTGTACTTCCCGCAGTGGCATTCCCAGTCCTTGACCGGACCGAAGATGCGCTCGCAGAACAAGCCGTCCTTCTCGGGCTTGAACGAGCGATAGTTGATCGTCTCCGGCTTGGTGACCTCGCCCCACGACCACCAGGTGCGCTGCCCCTGAAGCTCCAGGCGCTCGCGCTCCTTCTGGTCGCGCGGGCCGCGGATCTCCTCCGGGCTGGCGATGCGGATGCTGATGTAGTCGAAACTCGAGCTCTTGGGCTCGCGACCGCTGCGAAAATCAATCATGTCTCAAGACCTCTATTCGTCGCCGGCTTCGGTGGTGCCGAGCGTGACCTTCAGACCCAGGGCCTGCAGTTCCTTCACGAGGACGTTGAACGATTCCGGGATGCCCGGCTCGGGCAGGTTCTGCCCCTTGACGATCGCCTCGTACACGCGGCTTCGTCCGTTCACGTCGTCCGACTTGACCGTCAGCATCTCCTGCAGCACGTGCGCGGCGCCGTACGCCTCGAGCGCCCACACTTCCATCTCGCCGAACCGCTGGCCGCCGAACTGCGCCTTGCCGGCGAGCGGCTGCTGCGTCACCAGCGAGTACGGGCCGATCGAGCGCGCGTGGATCTTGTCGTCCACCAGGTGGCTCAGCTTGAGCATGTAGATTGCCCCGACCGTCACCTCGCCCTCGAACAGCTGTCCGCTCCGGCCGTCGCGGAGCCGCGCCTTGCCCGCCGGCGTGAGACCCGCGGTGCGGAGCAGCTCGTCGGCCGCCGCATCGAGGTCCGACTCGCCCTTGGGACCGAGCATCCCCGCCAGCGCCGGCTTGCCGGCGCCTTCCAGCGCCTCGGCCAGCCCCATCGCCGACGCCTTCTCCAGCTCCTTCGCGATCTTCGCGGAGGCCTTGTCACCCTCGTCGGCCAGCGCCTTGTGGAACGCCAGCTCGTTCCGCCGCTGGTCGATCTCGCGGCCCGCCAGCTCCCGCGCCGCGTCGGTCAGGAACGACCGCAGCGTCGCGCCCAGCTCCTTCGTTTCCGCCGAGGCGCCGCGGCTCGTCAGCAGCCCGATCCCGGCCTCGGTGAGCAGTGTGCGGTCGCCGTTCGGGGCGACCTTCTTCAGGTCCTCGCAGATGCGGAACGTCGTCTCGGTGTCGAGCTCCGGCGCGCGGGTCCTGAGCCCGAGCGCCTCGCCCGCCCACTTGAAGCCGGCCAGCCGGAGCAGGATGCCGATCTCGGCCTCGTCGGCGCCGCGGAAGACCGGCGTCTTGGCCTCGAAGCCCAGGATCCGCGCGGCCCACCCGAGGTGGGTTTCGAGGATCTGCCCCACGTTCATGCGGCTCGGCACGCCCAGCGGGTTGAGCACGATGTCCACCGGCGAGCCGTCGGGCAGGAACGGCATGTCCTCCTCCGGCACGATCCGGGCGACGATGCCCTTGTTGCCGTGGCGGCCGGCCATCTTGTCGCCCACCGAGACCTTCCGCTTCTCGGCCATGTACACCTTCACCAGCTGGATGACGCCCGGAGGCAGCTCGTCCGGCTGGAGGATCTTGTCGATCTGGTCTTCCGCCTTCTCCTCGACCTTGGCCCGCTCGCGCGCGGCCATGTCGATGGCGGCGCGGATCCGCTCGTTGGCGGCCTTGTTGACCACCCTGAGCGTCTTGAGATCCACATCGCCCGGATCGAGGTCGGCGATCTGCGCCGCCGTCAGCTTCGTGCCCGCCGGGAGGAACTCCTCGACGGTGCCGGCCTTCAACATCAGCGCCACTTCCTGCCCGGCGAGCAGCTGCTTCAGCTCGTCGTACATGACGCTCGAGATGCGCGCCTTCTCGTCGTTCTCGACGCGCCGCACCTCGCCGATCCGCTCGCCACGATCCTTCTCGACGACCTGGTCCTCGACCCGGCTGAAGATCTTCACGTCGATGACGACGCCGGCCATGCCGGGCGGCACCTTCAGCGACGAGTCCTTCACGTCCTTGGCCTTCTCGCCGAAGATCGCCGTCAGCAGCTTCTCTTCCGGCGAGAGCTCGGTCTCGCCCTTCGGCGTGATCTTGCCGACCAGGATGTCGCCCGGCTTCACGTGGGCGCCGATCCGGACGATGCCGCGCTCGTCGAGATCCACCACCGCCTCATCGGAGACGTTGGGGATTTCCCGGGTGATTTCCTCCTGGCCGCGCTTCGTGTCGCGGACGTGGAGCTCGAGCTCCTGGATGTGGATCGACGAGTAGACGTCGTCCTTCACCAGCCGCTCGCTCAGGACAATAGCGTCCTCGAAGTTGTGCCCGTACCACGGCATGAACGCCACCAGCACGTTGCTGCCGAGCGCGAGCTCGCCGCCTTCGGTGGCGGCGCCGTCGGCGATGATCTGCCCGGCCTTCACCTTCTGGCCCAGCTGCACCAGCGGCCGCTGGTTGATGGCGGTGTCCTGGTTGGTGCGCCAGAACTTCTTGACCCGGTA
>JBLMWC010000070.1:0-5057 GCA_050257015.1 Bacillota bacterium
GAAGATGTAGCCGTCCCGGCCGAGCTCCCGAAAGCGCGCGGGCAGCTCGGCGGTGCGGAACGCGCCGGCGGCGGAGTACGGCGTGCGGATCAGGATGATCGGCAGCGGCTCGCTCACGCCCCTGGGGATGAGTGCGACGGCGAAGAGCTTCGTGCCGTCGCGCATCGGGATGGTGAGCTCCCGGCGCTCGTACGCGGCCGGCTCCTGCGTCGCCCCCCGCGCGACGGGAGCGAATGCGCCGGCGGTCAGGATGGCGACGAGAACATGGCGATTCATTCCGGCATCACCTCTCGCGTGTGGACCACTTCTTCCAGACCTTCTCGTCGTACAGGAGCTTCAGGAACACCCCGCCGACCACCGACCGCGCCTGGAACCCCGTCTTCGTCGCATCGTGCGTCCAGTACCAGTCGGTCATCGGCACGCGGTGCGGCGTGGCATTGAGGAAATCGAAGACCGGTGCGACCAGCGCCTCGAAGTCGGCGCGCTCGCCGGTGAGTGTCGCGGTCCACGTGATCCAGTCGAGCTTGGTGTAGAGCCGGCGGTTGTCGAGCGGTAGCCCGTAGCGCTGCTGGTTCCGGCGGTAGAACGCCATCTCCTTCCGCGCGACCGCCGGCGGAAAGAGGTGCAGCCCGAGCACGCGGTCCCAGACGAGATTGTACTTCTGGCTCCAGGTCCCCGGCTGGTCGAACGCCAGGCGGAAGTGGTCGCCGTCACTTGCCTGCTTCTGCCACTCGGCCGCGAACCGCTCCGCCAGCGACCGGTACTCGCGCGCGGCGGCGGTGTCCCCCCGCATCCGGCTCAGCTCGGCGAAGGCGCCGAGGGCGATGATCGCCTTCCCGGAGAGATTGACGTTGTGCGCGAGGTGGCCGGCGAAGTCGTCGGTCGAGAGCTGATTCTCGGGATCGAATCCCTTCTCCCGCAGGTACTCCGCCCACCGGACCAGCACCGGCCAGTAGCGGCCGGCGAAGTCGGCGTTGCCTTCCAGCTTGGCGATGGTGGCGACGAGGATCAGCATGTTGCCGGTCTCCTCGACCGGCATCTGGTCCTCCTCGGTCTTCTCGCCGCCGCCGTACACCTGCCCCGTGGCGTGCGGATAGGTGCCGAGGTCGTGCGGCGCGAAGGGGAACTTCCAGCGCGACGAGCTCGCGTAGTCGAGGTTCGGCACCACGAGCGCCCTGGCGAGCGCGGGGCCGAAGAGCAGGAACTCCGGCGCCATCGGATAGATCACGTCCACCGTGGCGATGCACCCGTTACTGAAGTTCTCCTTGGGGAAGAGGAGCGGCTGTCCGTTGGTGTCGGCGACCAGCTTGGTGGCGGCGAGCGCCTGGCGGTACGCGAGCATCGCGATCGCGGCGTACTTCGGGCCGCCGGCCCGCTCGAGATCGCCCTCGAGCTCGGCGTCGAACGCCGTGGTGCGGGTCTCGAGCGCGTCGTGATCGCGCGCCGCCGTGGCGAGCACACTCTCGATCGTGGCGCCGTTCCGGCGCCAGTACGCCGGAAGGTCGCGCGAGAAGTAGCGGATCGACTTGATGTCGTCGTAGGCGAGCATCGCGTAGCGCGAGACCCCGCGCGCGCCGACGGTGCCGAGGTTCCACGCCACCGCCATCGTGTGCCCGCCGCGCGCGACCGGTGCGGGCGCGATCGAGCCGGCCGGCGCGGGGATCGTCCCGCTGTTGATGAACCCGTCGCGCAGCTCGCCCCCGTTCCCGCCGGTGACGACGGCGCCGCCCGTCGTCGGCGCGGCGAGGTAGCCGTAGCCCCAGTCGATCCGGACGTCGTCTCCCGCGCGCGCCAGCACCGCCTGCTCGGTGGTCCCGACCCGCGCGACCGCGAGACCTTCGGCTTTGGGATAGTCGAGCTGCACTGGCTGGTCGGTCGTGTTGACGGCGATGTCGGCGCCGACGTCGAGATAGAGCTCGACCCGGTGCGACTTGCCGTCGGCGGACGCCACCGTCCACGAGATGTAGGTGACGGGACGCGAGAGGAGATCGAGATCGGACGGCAGTGACGGCGTCATGAACGTGAGCGTCACCCGCACCTGCGCGTTCCGGAAGGTGTAGATCGTGTGGGTCGGCCGGACCGTCACGGACGTCTGCGGCAGCGCCGCGACATCCGACGGCCGCGCTCCCATCAACCGCGCGACGGCGCCGTCGACCCGGATCAGCGAGTTGAGCGGATGCGCGCGACCGGTCCAGTGCACCGTGCCGGCGTCGGTCAGCCGGTCGGCGGGCGACCAGATCGAGAAGTAGGGGTCGTGCGTCACCAGCGGAACCGCGGGCGGGCGGAGAAGCAGCGCGCGAGCGGAAGCGGCGACCGCGCGGCCCGCCGCGGCACGAGTCCGCCGCGGCTGCTGCGCCCGGCCCGTCGAGGCAACGGCGAGGGTGCACACGACGGCGGCTGCCCAGTGAGCCAGATGTCTCGGGGTCATGAGTCCTTGATTGGGTTGAGCGGGTATCCTTGCCGCCGGAGCGAGGCGAGCGGGAGGAAGAGCGGGTCCGACAGTGCCGACCACGGAAACAGACGCGGGTACGTCCCGCCGTGCGTCATTGCGAGGGCCGGAGGCCCGAAGCAATCTGGTCGGGCATGGCGTCGGTCGGCTTGTGAGCGGAGGCATGCATGAGCGACCCGATTGCTTCGTCGCTTCGCTCCTCGCAATGACGCGTCAAGTCTCTCACCGCCGTTTCGCGCCGCGATGGGATTCCGTCGACACGCCGGCTCATCGAACGAGCAGCGCCGGCTCGACCGGGCTCCAGCGCTCGCGCCGGAAGACGATCGCACCGAGCGCGGCACCCGCCGCGCCGCCGAGCGCGGCGCCCACCACCACCTTCGTATCGCTCTGCCCGCCGCAGAAGACGCCGTAGTCGTCCCGGTTGGCGAGACAGCCGAGCGCGGCGCCGCCCGCGCCGCCGACCAGGAAGCCGAGCACGCCGCCCGCGACGCTGAGCTTCCGGCCTCGACTCTGCTCGAGGCGGGTCACCGTCGTCATCGGGATCGTGAGCGGCGATCCTCCGCTCTGAAGCTGCAACGTGGAATCGGTCCGCGCCTGATAGGTACCGATGTAGAGTCGCGGGGTGGGCGTCACCACCGACACCCGGATCCGGTCGCCCGGATCGAGCGTGTCGGCCTGCCGGGCCGGCTGGGGCAGCTGGCCCTCGAGCGGCGCCGGCCGATGCAGGAGCACCATGCATGCGAGCAGCGCCGGTGCGAGCAGCGATGCGATCGGCGCCGCTCCGGGCCACCCGCGCAGCGGCCGCCCGCGCTCAGCCACGCCGCTCAATCGGTACCCACTTGAGGTCGTGCGGCCCCACATAGACGGAAGATGGCCGGATCAGGCGGTTGTCCTCCAGCTGCTCGATCATGTGCGCCGTCCATCCCGACGTCCGGCCCACGGCGAAGACCGGCGTGAACAGCTCGGCCGGAACACCCACCGCGTGCAGGATCAGCGCGGCGTAGAGCTCGACGTTCGCGTAGAGATCGCGCCCCGGCTTGAGCTCCGCCAGCACCTTGACCGTCGTCTGCTCGACCGCCTGCGTGAGATCGAGGAGCAGGCGGTCGCCGGTGACCTCGGCCATCCGCTCCGCCGCGTCGCCCAGGAGCGCGGCGCGCGGATCGCGCACCTTGTAGACGCGATGCCCGAACCCCATGATCCGCCGGCCTTCGGTCATCTCCCGCCGGATGAACGCCTCCGCCCGGTCCGGCGTGCCGATCGCCTGCATCATCGCGAGCACCGGCCCGGGAACGCCGCCGTGCTTCGGCCCCTTGAGCGCGCCGATCGCCGCCGTCAGCGCCGACACCATGTCGGAATCGGTCGAGATCACCACCCGGCCCGCGAAGGTGGACGCATTGAGCCCGTGTTCGCTGACCGCGACGAGGTACGCGTTCAGCCCATCCACCCGCGCCCGGTCCGGCTCTCTCCCTTCCAGCATGTAGAGGAAGCCCTGGGCGAGCCCGTGCTCCGGCTTCGGATACACGATTTCCCTGCCGTTCCTCAACCGGTACGCGTGCGCAACGAGCGCCGGCATCTGCGCCTGCAGACGGGCGGCGCGCTTCCGGGCCGACGCCGGATCCAGCGTGTCCGGGTCGGGGTCGCCGAGTGAAAGCATCGACGCCGCCATGCGCAGGAGGTGCATCCCCGACGCATATGGCGCGATCAGCCGCAGCGCGTCGAGCGCCGGCCCGGCCAGGTCGCGCGCAGCGCTCATCTCCGCCCGAAGCTCGTCGAGCTCCGTCTGGTTCGGCAGCTTGCCGTGCCAGAGGAGATAGGCGACCTCCTCGAACGTCACCCGCCCCGAGAGCTCGCCTATATCGTAGCCGCGGAGCGTGAGCCGCCCCCGCTCGCCGTCCACCTCCGCGATCTGCGTCGCGGCGGCCACGATCCCTTCGAGCCCCTTCGCCACCTTCGGCGCGCCGCCGTCTCCCGGTCCGCTCACCGCGTGCCCTTTCTTTGGTTCTGCCTGCAGTTCGCCCTCACCCGCATCCCGGCTCGCCCGGCGCCGCCGCGCGCTGCCAGCGCGCCGCGAACTCCTCCAGCTCCTGCCGGTTGAGGTCGGAGATCGCCCAGAACTCCATCCCGGCCGCGCGCCCGTGCGAGAGGTTGAATCCCTGCCGCACGATCGTCCCGTCCCGCCCGCACCCCGACGCCGAGCCGGGCCAGACGAGAAGGTTGATCCGATGGGGGCCGCGCGCGTACACCAGCGCGGCGACGGCGCGCCCGGCGAGGTAATCCACGCGCGCGCCGAGGAGCGGGAAGCTGTCGGCCGCGAGGTCGGGGACCGGTGGTGAGAAGTCGAGCTTCCCGGCGAACCACGGCTTGACCACGTGGTGCTCTGACGAGGCGACATCCACCAGGTGATCGACCTCGAGCGAGCGGACGTGTCCCGCGACGACCTGCGCGGCGATCGGATCACGGTCGCCCGCTCCGCTCGCCCGGCCCACCGCGAGCCCCACGGCGAAGAGGAGCGTCGCGGCGATCGCCGCCTCCCACCCGCGCCAGCGCGAGATCGAGCGGATCCGCGCGGGCTCTTCGGAACGCTCCCGCCGCTCCGACCGCTCGGCTC
>JBLMWC010000071.1:0-19636 GCA_050257015.1 Bacillota bacterium
TGGCTGCCCGACTGCAGAATCTGGCGGTGGTGCGCTAAAGGTTGCGCCCGCTGGCCCGATTCTGGCTTCCAGACCGCCTGCCCGACCTCCATACACGTCCAAACCGACGAGCACATGGCGACAGTTGCGGCAGTAGCGGCGACCGGGGACCGGCTTGGCCAAGTCCTTCTCCAGGAAGGTCTTCTTACGCGCGAGCAGCTCGCGCAGGGCCTGGCTGAGGCGAAGTCCAGCAAGCTCCGGCTGGGATACGTCCTCGTGAAGCTCGGTCTGATTCAGGAGATCGAGATCACGAAGGTTCTTGCGCGCCAGTACCGGATGCCGGCGGTGGACCTGACCGGCTTCCAGGTGGACTCGAAGATCGTGCGGCTGATCCCGGCCGAGATGGCGGTGAAGAACGTCGTGCTCCCGCTGAAGCGAGAGGGGCGCACGCTCACCGTCGCGATGGCGGATCCGACCGATATCGGGCTGCTGGAGGATCTCAAGTTCATCACGCGGTACGATCTCTTCCCCGTCATCGCGGGGGAGTACACGCTCCGCGCGCTGATCGAGAAGCACTACGACCTGGCGAGCGCCGAGCAGGAGCAGCTCAACAACATCCTCCGCGACATGGAGGAGATGGACGAGTCCGACGTCCAGGTGCTGGCGGACGAGGAGGATGAAGCGGCCACGCAGGCGCAGATCGACGACGCGCCAGTGGTCAAGCTCATCAACACGCTCCTCACCGACGCGGTGCGCCGCGGGGCCAGCGACATCCACATCGAGCCGTTCGAGCACGAGATCCGGATCCGCTACCGCATCGACGGCGCGCTGGTGGAGATCATGAAGCCGCCGATGAAGATGAAGGCGGCGCTGACGTCGCGCATCAAGATTCTCTCGCAGCTCAACATCGCCGAGCGCCGGGTGCCGCAGGACGGCCGCCTCAAGCTCAAGATGGGGAACCGGGTCATCGACTTCCGCGTGTCGACGCTCCCGGTGCTGTTCGGCGAGAAGATCGTGCTCCGTATTCTCGACAAGGGGAACCTGACCCTCGATCTGCAGAAGTTCGGCTTCGAGCCCAAGGCCGAGGCCGACCTGATGAAGGCGATTCTGAATCCGTACGGCATGGTGCTCGTCACCGGCCCGACCGGCTCCGGCAAGACGACGACGCTCTACTCGGCGCTGAGCCGGATCAACACGACCGAGGTCAACATCATGACCGCGGAGGACCCGGTCGAGTACAACCTGATGGGAATCAACCAGGTGCTGGTGCGCACCGAGATCGGGATGACCTTCGCGGCGGCGCTGAAGGCGTTCCTGCGGCAGGACCCGAACATCATCATGGTCGGCGAGATCCGCGATCTCGAGACCGGCGGCATCGCGATCAAGGCCGCGCTCACCGGCCACCTGGTGCTGTCCACGCTGCACACCAACGACGCGCCCAGCACGATCACCCGAATGATCGATATGGGGGTCGAGGCGTTCAACGTGGCGAGTGCGGTCAATCTGGTGGTGGCGCAGCGGCTGGTCCGGCGCATCTGCCGGGACTGCAAGGCGCCGGTGACCTACACCGACGAGGAGCTGGCCTCGCTGGGCACGGATCTTGAGTCGGTTCGGCACATTCCGTTCATGAAGGGCAAGGGCTGCGATACCTGCGGCGGGCTCGGGTACAAGGGCCGGGCCGGCCTCTACGAGGTCATGGCCATGTCCCCTGAGCTGCGCCGGATGATCCTGCGCGGCGCGTCGGTCGCCGAGCTGCGCGACCAGGCGGTGGCCGAGGGAATGCTCACTCTCCGGATGGACGGCATCGTCAAGATCGGCAAAGGCGTCACCACTCTCGAAGAAGTCGTCAAGGAGACTGCCGAATGAGCTTCAACCTCCGCGCCCTTCTCGAGGAAATGATCGAGAAGGAAGCCTCCGACCTCCACATCACAGCCGGCGAACGGCCGAAGCTGCGGGTGGACGGCGATATCGTCGACAGCTCGGTGCCCGAGCTGCTGACGCCGAAGGACACGCTGCAGCTGGCCTACTCCGTTCTCACGGAGAACCAGAAGAAGCGGTTCGAGACCGAGGACGAGCTCGACTTCAGCTTCGGCATCCAGAATCTGGCCCGCTTCCGCGGGAACTGCTTCAAGCAGCGCGGCTGTGTCGCCATGGTGATCCGCATGATCCCCTTCAACGTGCGGACTTTCCAGGACCTCGGCCTGCCGCCGGTGGTCGCCAAGCTGGCCGAGCGGCCGCGCGGGCTCATCCTGGTGACGGGGCCGACCGGCTCCGGCAAATCCACCACGCTGGCCGCGATCATCGACAAGATCAACAAGGAGCGGAAGGGCCACATCATCACGGTGGAGGACCCGATCGAGTTCATCCACCGCCATCACTCCTGCATCGTCAACCAGCGCGAGGTGGGGACCGACACCAAGAGCTTCTCCAGCGCGCTCAAGTACGCCCTCCGCGAGGATCCGGACGTCATCCTGGTCGGCGAGATGCGCGACCTGGACACGATCTCGTCGGCGCTCACCATCGCGGAGACCGGTCACCTGGCGCTCGCCACCCTGCACACCAACTCGGCGGCCGAGTCGATCAACCGCATCATCGACGTCTTCCCGTCGAATCAGCAGTCGCAGGTCCGGGCCCAGCTCGCGTTCGTGCTCGAGGGGGTGCTGACCCAGACGCTGCTGCAGAAGGCGCGGGGGCGCGGGCGCTGCATGGCGTCGGAGATCATGGTCGCGACGCCGGCGATCCGGGCGATGATCCGGGACGACAAGATCCACCAGATCTACTCGTCGATGCAGTCGGGCAAGAAGTTCGGCATGCAGACGATGAACGACGCGCTCTACCAGCTCTACGTCAGCCGCGAGGTGACGCAGGACGAGTGTCTGCGCGTCTCGTCGGACCCGAACGAGTTCCTCCGCATGATCGGCGAGAAGCCGATGGAGGACGAGGGGATGAAGACGGTCGATCGCAACGGGGCGATGGCAGGACGGCGGTAGGCCAACAAGGGAGAGACACACATGCCGATGTTCGAGTACACTGCGCGCAACGCGACGACCGGCCAGATCCAGAAGGGCCAGGTGGACGTCCCCAACCGGGACGAGGTCGGCGCGTACCTCCGCAAGAACCGGATGATGCTCGTGAGCGTCCGCGAGGCGCCCAAGGCGATCTCGCTCGGGTTCGGGGGAAAGGGCCCCCGGATCAAGACGCGCGACATCGTGATCTTCACCCGCCAGTTCGCGACGATGATCAACGCCGGCCTGCCGCTGGTGCAGTCGCTGACGATCCTGGCGCAGCAGACCGAGAACAAGTCGCTGCAGGCGGTGACCCGCGCCGTGGTCTACGACGTGGAAAGCGGCAACACGCTGGCCGATGCCTTCCAGAAGCATCCGCGGGCGTTCACCCAGCTCTACGTCAACATGGTCGCGGCCGGTGAGGCGGGCGGTATTCTCGACACCATCCTGATGCGCCTCGCCACCTTCCTCGAGAAGAGCGACGCGCTGATGCGGAAGGTGAAGAGCGCGATGGTGTACCCGGGAGTGATCATCAGCGTCGCGGCGATCGCCGTGACGATCCTGCTCATCTTCGTCATCCCGACCTTCCAGGCGATGTTCGCGTCGGTGGACATGGAGCTGCCGCTTCCGACCCGCGTGGTGATCGGACTGTCGCAGCTGCTGATCGGATTCTGGTGGGCGTTCATCCTGGCCGGCGCGCTGATCTTCTTCGCGATCCGGCGCTATTACGGAACCCCCGTGGGACGCAAGAACATCGACTCGCTGCTGCTGAAGGCGCCGGTGCTGGGCGACCTGCTCCGGAAGTCGGCGGTGTCGCGCTTCACCCGCACGCTGGGCACCCTGATCAGCTCGGGCGTCTCGATCCTCGACGGCCTCGAGATCACCGCCCGGACCTCGGGGAACCGCGTGGTGCACGACGCGGTGATGGAGAGCCGGAACTCGATCGCCGGCGGTGAGACGATCGCCGCGCCGCTCGAGCGGTCGAAGGTGTTCCCCCCGATGGTGATCTCGATGATCGCGGTCGGCGAGCAGACCGGCGGCCTGGACGAAATGCTCACCAAGATCGCCGACTTCTACGATGACGAGGTCGATGTCGCGGTCGGCGCGCTCCTGAGCCTGATGGAGCCGATCATGATCGTCGTCCTCGGCGTGATCGTCGGCGGCATGGTGGTCGCGATGTACCTGCCGATCTTCGACATGATGAACGCGGTGCAGTAGGCCGGCACCAGCAGGAACCCTGTGAGAAGGCCCCGGCGATCGGTGTGGATCGCCGGGGCCTTCTCGCACCCTGTCGGCAGCGCGATGCCTCAGCGCGCGGTCGATCCCGCCCGGTGCTCCTGCGCCAGCAGCGCGCGCTTCCGCTCCGCGCCCCAGCGATAGCCCCCGGGAGTCCCGCCCGATCGCACCACCCGGTGGCAGGGAATGACCAGCGCCACGCGATTTCGCGCGCAGGCGCTCGCCACCGCGCGCACCGCCTTCGGCGCGCCGACCGCCGCCGCAACCTGCGCGTACGAGCGGGTCGCGCCGTAGGGGATCGTTCGCAGTGACTCCCACACCCGCTGCTGAAATGGTGTTCCCGCAACGTCGACGGGCATCGTGAGCCGGGCCTCGGCGCCGTCCACATGGCGCACGATCGCCTCGACCCAGGCCTGCAGTTCGGCATCGCGGCCGGCGCCCGCGCTCGCCCGCTCGCGTACGGCTTCCGGATACTCCTCCGCGAGCGCCCGCTCCAGCGCGATATCGTCGTCACCCAGCGTCACGGCGCAGAGGCCGCGGTCCGTTGCTGCCACGAGCAGTCGGCCGAGCCTGGTCGCGGCGGTTGCGAAGCGGATCCGTACCCCGCTGCCGCCCCGCCGATAGGCGGCGGGCGTCATTCCCAGATGCGTATCGGCCGCGTCGTAGACCCGGCTGCTGCCGCTGTACCCGGCCTCGTACGTCGCGCGGCTCACCGACGTCTCGGTCCGAAGCGCGTGCTTGAGGCGGTCCGCGCGGAGCGCAGCCGCGAACTCCCTTGGCGAGACGCCCACCACGCGCTTGAACGTCCGCTGCAGATGGTGCGGACTGAGACCGACCTCGCGGGCCAGGACGGCGAGCGTCACGCGCTCATCCGCGTGAGTCTCGAGGTAGGCCCGTGCCGCCTGCACCGCACGGTCGGCCGGCGTCGCCACCTCCCGAGGCCGGCATCGCAGGCAGGCCCGAAATCCCGCCGCCTCGGCGGCATCCGGCGTCGCGAAGAAACGGACGTTCCGGCGAAGCGGGTGGCGCGACGGGCAGCCGGGCCGGCAGTACACGCCGGTGGTGCTGACCGCATAGACGAACTCGCCGTCATGCCGGCGGTCCCGGGCGATCACGGCCGCCCACGCGGCGGCCTCGTTCACGCCTGCGACAGGTGCCGTCGGCGATGCGCTGGTGACAAGGGTCGGAGTCATGGCGCAATATGGCTATCGGTCGAACGTCGCGTCCACCTGAATCTTGCGCTCAAATTCCGGCTGAATTCGACCGCACGAACCGGGAGGCCCGGGCCGCCCCGATCGGCGATTGTTGCCCCGTCATCGCGCCACGCAGGCCGGCCGAGCGCCGCTGCCGCCGGCTGTGTCGCCAACATTCTCCGGGAGATCCGCATCATGACCGCTCTGAGCCCCGGCACCGCCCGTTCGGTTTCCGCCGTTCCTCCCGCACCGACCATCGCGCACCCGCCGGGCCGCCTGATCGATGTGAACGGGACTCGTCTCTGGGTGGAGACCGAGGGCAGCGGCGAGCCGTTGCTGCTCCTGGCGGGCGGGCCGGCCAACTCTCACCTGACCTTCCACCCGTATTTCTCCGCGCTCGCCGATCGCTGCCAGGTGATCTACCTCGACTACCGCGGCCGCGGAAAGTCCGAGCCTCCGGCGCGGTGGACCGACATCACCTTCGAGCAGGACGTGGCCGACATCGAGGGGGTGCGCGAGACCCTGGGACTCGAGCGCCTGAGCATCTACGGCTTTTCCTACGGCGGGATGGTCGCGCAGGCATACGCGCTCCGGCACCCGGCGCGCGTCTCCCGGCTGGTTCTCGCCAACACCGTGCACAGTCCCGAGATGTGGCAGCGGAACCACGAGAACATCAACCGCGAGATCGCGAACCAGTTTCCGGAGATCTGGGAGCAGATCCTGGAGCTCCGGGCCGCGGGCCACCGCTCCAACGATCCGGAGGTCCAGGAGCTCTATCGGGTGCACGTGCCGCTGGTCCGGTTCTACGATCCGTCAAACGCCGCCCGGCTCCTCGCGGAACCCGGCTCCCGGAACCCCGACCTCTACCGCGCCTTTGCCGGCGACGACATCGAGTTCTTCCTCGGCGGCGAGGTGGCGCGCCTGCCCGACTTCCGGCCGCGGCTCAAGGAGCTGCGGATGCCGCTCCTGATCCTCGCCGGCCGGTACGACCGGGCACTCTATCCGGCCTGCCAGCTCGAGTTCCGGCGGCATGCTCCGCAGGCGGAGTTCGTGTGGATGGAGCGGAGCGGCTCGTTTGCCCACATCGAGGAGCCGGAGGCGCTCTTCACCCTCCTGCGGCGTTTCCTCGACGGGTGACCCGCGGCCGGCGCTAGAGCCGCCAGCCGGGAAGGGCCGCTCCGGCGGCGAGGCCGAGCAGATAGAGCCACCCGAATGCCCGGTTGTGCACGAGGCAGACGCGGTGGTACCAGAGTGGCCATCCGACGTATCCGGCCGGCGGCTCGGCGGGGGCGGCGCGCGCCATGACGGACACCGCCCGCCGAGCCCGCGGCAGGGCGAGTGCGACGACCAGCGCGAACGGCGTGAGCGCGCCGATGGCGATGCCGGCGGCGACGACTACGTACATCGCGACGACCGCCGCGCGATTGAGCGCGCGGGCGCGGCGCTCGCCCAGGAGCACGGGAAGGGTCCGCTGATGCTTGCCCTCGTCGAAGATTCGCTGGTCGATGTGCTTTCCGACGAGGATCGACATGACCCCGAGCCCGTACGGCACCGACGCGAGGAGCGCCGCCGCTGACGGGCGTCCGGTGATCACGTAGTAGCCGCCCGCGATCATGAGCGGCCCCCAGACGACGAACGCCGCGACCTCGCCGAGCCCGAGCTCCTTGAGCGCGCGCGGGGCGGCATCGTATGCCCAGAGGAGGAGCGCGCCGGCGGCGATGAGCAGCGCGGCCGGCCAGCCGCGCAGGACCACGAACCAGGCGCCGATCGCGACGGCAACGATGGCCAGCACGATCAGCCCCGTCACCAGGAGCCGCGAGCTGATCGCGCCGCTCAGCAGCGGATGCACCGTGTAGCGGCGCCGCGGCGAGTCGTCGGTGTCGTGCCCGCGTCGGGCGCCGAAGTAGTCGTTCGAGAGGTTGCTGATCGCGTGCAGCACCACGTAGCCGAGCACGACCAGCGCGAACGGGACCGGCTCGAAGCGTCGGTCGGTGGCGGCGAGGAGGCCGGCGATGAGCGCTGCCTGGAACGAGATGACGAGGATGACACTGCGCGCGGCGTAGAGAAACCGGGCGACCGGGTCGATCTCGACGAGATCCTGGGCCTCGGGAGGATAGAAGCCCGTGAAGGCGCGTGCCCACTCGCGCGGACCTCGACCGCGCGGGCGGCGGCCCGAGGGGACTGCGATCGGCTCGGAAGACTGCTGCGGCACGGGGGGTCCTCGACGTTGCAGGCTACGCAAGATACCGCACCCCGGCGCGACCACCCAACGCGGCGGCAGGCGGTTACAAGGAATTCCTCTCCGCTTCAGCCTCCTTTCATGCGCCGGGCGCCATCATGGAGCGCTCCGCCGGAGCCGGGGAGCTCCGGACCGGAGCGGGGGCGCCGCCCGAGGGCGCCGTGCCAATGCTCCCCGGAAGGAGCGCACCATGCGTACGATTCTCCCGCTCGTGATCGCCGGCGCGTTGGCGATCGCGGCCTGCGGGCGCGACAACGCGCCGCCGCCCGACCGTGCGTTGCGCACTGCGCCGCCGTCAGCCCCGCAGACGGCGGTGGCGTTCGCACCGGACAGCCTCACCGCCTCCGAGCGCGGCCTCTTCGGCGCGCTTCCAGTGGCCTTCGCCGCAAACGGTGTCCGGCCCAACCGGGCTGAGGTCGATCTCGGCCGCATGCTGTACTACGACAACCTGCTGTCGGGCGGACATGACGTCTCCTGCAACTCCTGTCACCCGCTCAACGCGTACGGCGCCGACGGGCGCCCGGTGAGCTACGGCGATGCCGGCCACACCGGCAGCCGCAACTCGCCGACGGTCTACAACGCGGCAGGCCAGGCGCATCAGTTCTGGGACGGCCGTGCCGCGTCGGTCGAGGAGCAGGCCAAGGGGCCGATCCTCAATCCCGCAGAGATGGCGATGCCGGAGCCGGCCGCGGTGCTGGAGCACCTGCAGGCGCTGCCGGCCTACCGAGCCGCGTTCCACGCGGCATTTCCGGGCGAGCCGAACCCGATCACGTATGACAATGTCGGTCGCGCCATCGGCGCCTTCGAGCGCGGCCTCGTGACGCCGGCCCGCTGGGACCGCCTCCTTACCGGCGACCGGTCGGCGCTCAGCCGGCAGGAGGTCCGCGGCGCCCGGGAGTTCGTCGCCAACGGCTGCGCCGCGTGTCACAACGGCGTGCTGGTAGGTGGCGGTTCGCTCCAGCCGCTGGGCCGGGCACGCCAGTGGCCGGTTCGTGCCGACAGCGGGCGCTTTGCGGTCACCGGGAATCCGGCCGATCTGTACGTGTTCAAGGTGCCGACCCTGCGGAACGTCGCGCAGACCGGTCCGTACTTCCACGACGGCTCGGTCAGCTCGCTGGACGAGGCGATCCGTCTCATGGCTCGGCACCAGGTCGGCCGCGAGCTGTCCGCCCAGCAGGTGGCGGACATCCACGCCTGGCTGGCGAGCCTCACCGGTGAGCTGCCCCGCGCGTATATCGCGCAGCCGCAGCTCCCGGCGCAGCAGCAGTAACCGGCCCAGGTCAGCGCGGGGGCGCGCTCCGGCGCGTCCCCGCCACTGTCTCTCCGGCCTCCCGCTCGAGGAGCGTCCGCTTCCGCTCGAGCCCCCAGCGGTAACCGGCCAGCGCGCCGTCGCTCCGAACCACGCGATGACAGGGGACGAGCACCGCGATCGGGTTGGCGGCGCACGCCTGCGCCACGGCGCGGGCCGACGTCGGGCGGCCCAGGCGGTGGGCGACCGTGGTGTAGGTGGCCGTCGCGCCCGCTGGAATGTCGCGGAGGGCATGCCAGACGTTCCGCTGAAAGCCGGTGCCGCGCAGGTCGAGCGGAAACGCGCGGGACACATCGTCGTGCGCGGGATGCTCCAGGGCGCTCACCACGCCGGCGGCTCGGCGCTGCGCCTCCACGTCCCCCTCACGCAGTTCAGCCCCGGGGAAGCGGTGCCGCAGATCGTCGCGCAGCGCGCCGGCGTCGTCCCCGAGCAGCACGGCGCAGATCCCCGCCGCGCTCTCCGCGGTCAGTACGAGGCCGAGGGTCGACTCGCTGATGGTGTATTGCATTGTCCACTCCTGTCGCATGGTGGGCCGATGATCGTCTGACGGCTCCCAAGCTAGCTGCCTGCGGCGTTTCCGTCCGGCCATTTTCGGACCGGGAATTCCGGCGTCGCAAATCGGCAGCATCCGCCCGGTGCGGCGGTGCACCGGGCTCGAAGTTTGGTGTCCGAAAATGGCTAGCGAACACTGCGGACGCCGGCTAGCATTGGCCATGACCAACGATGCCGCTCTCTTCCAGGCCTACGCCGCCCGCGACCGCCGCTTCGACGGCGTGTTCTATGTCGGTGTGACCTCCACGGGGATCTACTGCCGGCCGGTCTGTACCGCCCGCACACCCAGGCAGGCGCACTGCCGCTTCTTCCGGAGCGCCGCCGAAGCGGAGCGGGAGCGGTTCCGGCCCTGTCTCCGCTGTCGTCCGGAGCTCGCGCCGGGCAACGCGCCGGTGGATGACGCACATCGGGTGGCGAACCTGGTCGCGTACCGGATTGATGAAGGAATGCTCGACGATGGCGCGGGACTCGAGGAGATCGCCGAGCAGTTCGGCTGGAGCTCGCGACAGATCCGCCGGGTGGTCCGAAGGGAGATGGGTGTCTCGCCGATGGAGCTGGTGCTGACGCGGAGGCTGCTCCTCGCCAAACAGCTCCTCACGGAGACCGAGCTGCCGATCACCGAGGTTGCGTTCGCCAGCGGATTCGGCAGCCTGCGGCGCTTCAACGACGCCTTCAGCGGGCGATACGGCATGCCGCCGACCCGCTTCCGGAAGGCCGCAGAGCGGGGGATACCTGCGGCCACCGGCACCTTCACGCTCCAGCTCTCCTACCGTCCGCCGTTCGACTGGTCCGCACTCCTCCGCTTCCTGGGTGCGCGCGCCCTCGCCGGGGTCGAGTCGGTGCGCGACGACTCCTATGCCCGCACCGTGCGCCTGGGCTCGCACACCGGCTCGGTCCGCGTCCGGGATCTTCCGGCCCGGCGGGTGCTCGCGGTCGAGATCAGCCATTCGCTGATGCCGGTCGTGCCGCCGCTCCTCGGGCGGCTTCGGAACCTCTTCGACCTCAGCGCGCGGCCCGATCTGATCGCTGATCGTCTGGCTCGCGATCCGCTGCTCGAGCCGGCCGTCGCCGAGCGGCCGGGGCTCAGGGTTCCCGGAGCGTTCGACGGGTTCGAGCTCGCCGTGCGTGCGATACTCGGCCAGCAGATCACCGTGAAGGCGGCGACGACGATAGCGGCCCGATTCGTGGAGCGTTTCGGAGACCCCATCGAGACGCCGGATGCCGGTCTTACCCGGCTCACGCCGGCCGCCGCGCAGGTGGCGGCCGCATCGCTCGACCAGGTGGCCGGCCTCGGCATCATCGAGTCGCGTGCCCGGGGAATCATCGCGCTGGCAGGAGGGGTCGCGTCGGGCCGACTCCGGCTCGAGCCCGGCGCCGATCCGGCGGCCACGATGGAGCAGCTGACTGCGCTGCCCGGCCTTGGTGCCTGGACCGCGCAGTACATCGCGATGCGAGCGCTGCGGTGGCCGGATGCGTTTCCGAAGGAGGATGTGGTGGTCCGGGCGCGGCTGGGCGGGGTGACCGCGGCGCGGGCGGAGGCGGCCTCGCAGGCGTGGCGGCCGTGGCGGAGCTACGCCACGATGCACCTGTGGCAGCTCGCCGCCGCCGGGCAGGCCTAGCTGGCGGCGGCCAGGCGATCGAAGCGGGGATTGCCCTTGAGCGGCGCGAAGGCGGGATCAACGCGCAGCCAGCCGGGCGAGAGGTAGTAGGGCATCTTCAGCAGCGCGTCGAGCTGGTCGATCGCCTTCTCGGGCTCGCCGACGATGACGTAGACGCGCGCCAGCAGATGCTGGATGTAGGGACCCATATACGAATCCCGCGATGCCGGTGCGAGCGAAACGGCACGCTCCGCATCCCGGATCGCCGCCGCCTTCTGTCCGAGATACGCCAGCATCAGGCCGTGAAACGCCAGCCGCTGGGCGTCATCGGGCGTCGAGGCGAGGGTCTGCTCGTAGCCGATCCGGCCGGAGTCTGCGTAGACGCGCGCGCGCGCCATGTCGCCACGGAGGGCGTACGTTTCGGCCAGCACTCCACCCCAGGTTCCCCGATCTCCGTCGAAGGTGCCCGGCGTGAGCCGCAACAGCAGCAGCTGCTGCGACTCGTCGAGGAGCCAGAACAGGTCCCAGTAGTTGGCGAGGTTGGCGACGAGCGCCGTGGGCTCGACCGTCGCCGGGGCGGCCCGGACGACGGCCTTCGCCGCGGTCAGGTCCCCCTGGGCCAGGTAGAGCATCGCCTTGTTCTCGATGATGTCGATGTTCGCCGGATCGACGGTGAGCGCCCGATTGGCTTCGGCGAGGCCCTCTTCGTAGCGGCGGAGCCGGAGCAGCGTCGTCGTCAGCCGTCGCGAGGTCACCAGCGATCGCGGATCCAGGGTCCGGGCACGCTCCAGGTGCTTCTCAGCCAGATCCCAGCGGCCGAGGCTCTGTTCGGCCAGTGCGCTTTCGGTGAGCAGCTCCGCATTGTCCGGCGTCACTTTGAGTCCCCGCGCATACGCCGCCAGTGCCTCAGGGTACCGCTTGCGGATGCTTCCCTCGTAGTCGCCTGCCGCCAGCTGTGTTTCCGCCCGATCGGGCGCGAGCTTGAGCGCGCGCTCCAAGGCGCGCCGCGCCGCCTCCGCCGCCTGCGGGGTCGGCGTCACCTCGTAGTAATAGGCGGTCTGGGCGCGCGCGAGCTGCGCCCATGCCTGCGCAAAGCTCGAGTCGAGCGCCACTGCCTGCTCGTAGTACGTGATCGACGCGCGCAGCGCCGTCGGGTTGGCGAGGATCAGCCCCTGGGCCGCCTCGCCCTTCAGGTAGGCATCGTACGCCGCGAGGTTCTCCGTCGGCCGCTCCGCCAGTGTCTGCTGCTGCGTGCTCCCCAGCGCGAGGTCGAGGGCGCTCGCGACCCGGCTGGCGATGCTCGCCTGAACCTGGAAGACGTCGGTGATTGACGCGTCGAACGACTGCTGCCACTTGGTCCGGGGCGCGTGGCCCGGCGTGACGTCCACCAGCTCCGGGCTCACGCGGACGCGGCTCGTTCCGTCCGGTCGCTTTTCCCACTGCACGGTCGCCGTGAGCAGGTAGTCGGCGCCGAGGTCGCGGCCGATCTCCTGGGGCGTCTTGTTCGAGTGGCGGTACTGGGTCGAGCTGCCGCGGGCGATGACCTGGATGCTGTTCAGCTCCGCGAGCTTGCCTCGCAGCTCGTTGGTGATCCCGTCGGCGAGATAGGCGTCCGCCGAGTCGCCCAGGTTCTCAAAGGGGAGCACGGCGAGCACTTTCGTGCCGCCGGCCGTGGCCGCGTCACCCGCCCGGGACCGCCAGGCGAAGAGCACGCCGAGTCCGAGCAGGAACCCGACGCCGAGCGTGAGGGCGAGCACGGGCACGCGCCGGGGTCGCTGCGCGCGGATGGCCCCGGACGGCGTGACCGCCGGCCGGCTTGCGGAGCTGGCCGAAGCGGTGACGGTGGTGGTGGCCGACGTTGCCTGAATGGCCCGGGCAAACTCACCGGCGGTGGCGAAGCGGTCGGCCGGCACCGGTGCCAGGCCGCGCTGAATCGCCTGATCCACCGCCTCCGGCACATTCGGGCGGACCTTCCGCACGCTCGGCACCGGCTCGGTGAACCGTTTCATGATGATGGCCTGCGCCGTCGGACCCGTGTACGGCGGCTCGCCGGCGAGCATCTCGTAAAGCACTGCGGCCAGGGCGTAGATATCGGTGCGGGCGTCGGTCGACCGGTCGGCGCTGGCCTGTTCCGGGCTCATGTACGCCGGTGTTCCGACGGCCATGCCGGTCTGGGTCAGTCCCTCCTCGCCGCCGATGGCGCGGGCGATGCCGAAATCGGCCACGAGCGTCGAGCCGTCTTCGGTGAGGAGGATGTTCTCCGGCTTGATGTCCCGATGGATGATCCCGTGCTGATGCGCGTAGTCGAGCGCGCGGGCCGCCTCACGCGCGATCCCCAGTGCAGCATCGAGCGGAAGCTGGCGCTCCCGGGTGATGCGGGCGCGAAGGCTCTCGCCCTCGACGTAGGGCATCGTGAACCAGAGATGCCGGGCGTCGGAGCCGGCGGCGGGCGTCTCCCCCGAATCGAGGACCGTCAGGATGTGCGGGTGCTGGAGGCGTGCCGCGAACTGGATCTCGCGGCCGAACCGCTCGGGACCGAGTGATGCCGCCAGATCCGGGTGCAGCACCTTGAGGGCGACGGGCCGTCCGTGGCGAAGATCCTGCGCGAGAAAGACCGTAGCCATCCCGCCGCGCCCGAGCTCGCGCTCGATCGCGTATCTGCCGCTCAATCCCGCTCGGAGCTGCTCGCGCAGATTGGCCAAGGCACCCTGTATGATGGGGGAGGTATCCGAACCAGCAATTCCATTATAACACATAATCCGGCCCGGGAAGGGCATCGTGGTGCAGCGCCGGGGCGCCCCCTATTGTTCGCCGGACCCGTTCGCGCACCCGCAGGAGGTACGACCATGGCCGCGACCCTGCTTCAGCCCGGCACGCCGGCGCCGGATTTCACCCTCCACTCGACTCCCGATCAGGCGGTCTCCCTCAGCGAATTCCGCGGGCGGCCGGTGATCCTCGCCTTCTACCCGGCCGACTGGAGCCCCGTCTGCGGCGACCAGATGGCGCTCTACAACCAGATCCTGCCGGAGTTCTCCGAGTACGACGCCGAGCTCATCGGCATCTCGGTGGACGGGGTCTGGTGTCACGCCGCCTTTGCGCGAGATCGGAACCTGCACTTTCCGCTGCTCGCGGACTTCGAACCGAAGGGCGCGGTGGCGCGCCGGTACGGCGCCTACCGGGAGCACGACGGAACCACCGAGCGTGCGCTCTTCGTCATCGATGCCGACGGCGTGATCCGGTGGAGCTACTGCTCCCCGGTCGGCGTCAATCCGGGAGCCGACGGGATTCTCCGCGCGCTCGATGCGCTGGCCGGGCGCTCGGCCGAGACGCCGTCGTGAGCGCACTGACGCCGGCCGTGGGCGGGCACGACCACGCCTCCGGTCCTGCCGATGCGCCGGTCACCCTCGTCGAGTACGGAGACTTCGAGTGTCCCTACTGCGGCCAGGCCTACCCGATCGTCCGCGCGATTCAGGAGCGGATGGGAGACCGGCTGCGGTTCGTCTTCCGCAACTTCCCGCTCACCGAGTCGCACCCCCACGCGGAGCACGCCGCGGAGGTGGCGGAGGCGGCCGGCGCGCAGGGCAGGTTCTGGGAGATGCATGACGCGCTGTACGAGCACCAGCGCGCGCTCTCGGACCACGACCTCATCAGCTACGCGGCGGGCCTGGGACTCGACTCGGCGCGCGTCGGCCGGGAGCTCGAGGAGGGGACGTTCGCGCCGAAGGTGCGCAGCGACTTTCGCGGTGGCGTGCGAAGCGGGGTCAACGGCACGCCGACCTTCTTCATCCACGGTGAGCGCTACGACGGACCCTGGACCGATCCCGCCGAGTTCCTGCGGGCGCTCGAGGCGGCGGCGCGGTGAGCGGCCGGCGGTGAAGATCGCGTTCATCGGGACCCACGGCGTCGGCAAGACGACGCTGTGCTACGACCTGGCCGGCCGTCTCAAGCGGCAGGACCGGATCGTGGACCTGGTGCAGGAGGTGGCGCGGGCCTGTCCCCTGCCGATCAACCGCGACACTACCCTCCAGGCACAGGCCTGGATCCTCCACACCCAAATCGCGCACGAGATCGCGGCTGCCGCCCAGGGGGGCATCGTCATCTGCGACCGCTCGGTGCTCGACAACTACGCCTATCTCGTGCACCAGGCCGGCCGGCGCGCCGAATACGACATGCTGGTGCGGGAGTGGGTGCGAAGCTACGACCGGCTCTTCAAGGTTCCGATCATCGACGCTCCCACCTTCGACGGCCGGCGCGATACGAGTCAGACCTTCCAGCAGGCGATCGACTCGACGATCGATGCGCTCGCGGAGCAGTTCAGCGTTCCCTGCCATCGGCTCGATCCCGGGGCGCGGGAGAGCTGGGTGGATACGGTGCTGACCGCGAGCGGCCTGCCGCTGCACCCGCCACAGATCGACCTGTTCCGGGTTCCGGAGTAAGGTGCCGCGCCGGGCGACGAGTCAGCTCGCCCCGCCCAGCGCCTGCCGCACTGCCGGCGCCACCCGGGTGCCGAACAGCTCGATCGACCGCATCGTCCGGTCGTGCGGCATCGAGCCGACCGTCATCTGCGCCAGAAACCGCTGGTGGCCGAACAGCTCATGCTGGAACAGGATCTTCTCGATGACCTGCTCGACGCTTCCCACCAGCAGGGCTCCCTCCATCGCGCGTGACGCCTCGAACTGTGCGAGCGTCACCGGCGGCCACCCACGCTCCCGGCCGATACGACTCATGAGATCGGCGTACGACGGGAAGAACTCGTCCGCGGCGCGCTCGGACGTGTCGGCGACGTACGTGTGGGAGTTGATGCCGACCGGCGGAGCGGAATCGTGCCCGGCACGGCGGGCGGCTTCCCGGTAGAAGGCGATGAGCGGCGCGAACTGACGCGGCGCGCCGCCGATGATCGCGAGCGCGAGCGGCAGGCCGAGCCGGGCGGCCCGGTTCACCGAGCCCGGCGTCCCCCCGACGGCAATCCAGACCGGCAGCGGCTGCTGCAGCGGACGGGGATAGACGCCCAGGTTCCTGATCGGCGCGCGAAACTCCCCCTCCCACGTCAGCCGCTCGGACTCGCGCAGCTCCAGGAGGAGCCGGAGCTTCTCCTCGAACAGCCGGTCATAATTCTCGAGATCGTAGCCGAAGAGCGGGAACGACTCGGTGAACGACCCCCGGCCCGCCATGATCTCCGCCCGGCCGCCGGAAAGGAGATCGAGCGTGGCAAACTCCTGGAAGACCCGCACCGGGTCATCCGAGCTCAGGACGCTGACGGCACTCGTGAGGCGGATCCGGGAGGTTCGCGCGGCCACCGCCGCCAGTACGACCGCCGGGGCGGAGATGGCGAAGTCGGGCCGGTGGTGCTCGCCCACTCCGTAGACGTCGAGGCCGAGCTGATCCGCCAGCTCGGCCTCCTCCAGTACGTTGCGCAGGCGCTCGGCGGGCCCGATCGTTCGACCGGTGACGGGATCCGCGGTAGTTTCGGCGAAGGTGTAGAGTCCGAGTTCCATTTCAGAAGCATAGTCGCGTGCCGGGGAGCCGATGCCGGAACTGCCCGACGTCACCGTCTACGTGGAAGCGCTCGAGCGCGTGGCGGTGGGCCGGCCGCTCGAGCACGTGCGCATCGGAAGCCCGTTCGCGCTCCGGTCCGTCGACCCGCCCGTCAGCGACGCAGAGGGCCGGCGGGTGTCGAGCGTCCGCCGGCTCGGCAAGCGCATCGTACTCGCGCTGGATCCGGACCTCTTCCTCGTCATCCACCTCATGATCGCCGGCCGGCTTCGGTGGCGGCCGAAGGGCGCGCCGGTGCCGCGCGGCCGCGGGCTCGCGGCGCTCGATTTTCCGACCGGCACGGTGCTCTTCACCGAGGAAGGGAAGAAGCACCGGGCGGGACTCTGGCTGGTCCGCGGCGAGGCCGGCCTCGCCGCGCACGACCGCGGCGGCATCGAGCCGCTCGAGGTCGCACTGGGAGACTTTGCCGCAACGCTCCGCCGGGAGCGACACACCCTCAAGCGCTCGCTCACCGATCCCACACTCTTCTCCGGTATCGGCAACGCCTACTCGGACGAGATCCTGCATGCCGCCCGGCTCTCTCCGCTGCAGCTCAGCACCAATCTCGACGACGATGAGATCGCCCGGCTGTACGAGGCGATGCGCGGCACCCTCGTTCGCTGGACGGAGCGCCTGCGTGGCGAGGCGGGCGGGGAGTTCCCGGAAAAGGTGACGGCGTTCAGGGAGGGGATGGCGGTCCACGGCCGCTACAACCTGCCGTGCCCGGTCTGCGGCTCACCGGTCCAGCGGATCCGCTACGCGGAGAACGAGGTCAACTACTGCGCCGTCTGCCAGACCGGGGGACGCCTGCTGGCGGATCGGGCGCTCTCCCGGCTGCTGCGGGAGGACTGGCCGCGATCGATAGACGAGCTGGACGCCCTCAGGAAGGGGCCCGGCGGCCTTCGGCCTCCTCCGGTGTGAGCGACACCTCGAAGCAGCAGCGCGCGCCGTTGACCCGGTCGCACCGCTCCCGCACCTCGGTCCCCAGCAGTACCTGCAGCAGCGACTCCACCGCCTCGCAGACCGCAATCTGACCTCCCGCCGCCGAGAGCGGGCACGAGTATCCGCGGATGACGAGATCGTTGCCGTGGCGCTCGACTTCGGTCACTCCGCCCAGATCGTTCAGCAGTGCACTCGCCGCCGCCACCCGCGACGCCAGGTCGCCGTGAGCCGGTGGCAGCGTCTCGGCCAGCCGGCGGCCGACGCTGCGCATCGTGGTGGAGAGCTCGTCGGGGCTGAGTCGCAGGGCGAGCTCCCGGACCAGCTCCACGAACATCGGGGCGTAGAGGCGGGAGAGGAGCGGCTCGACCGAGGCCGCGAGCCGGTAGAGATGCGACGGCTTTCGCGCACCGCGGCGGACGCCCTCGTGACGGACGATTCCGTCACGCTCGAGGGTGGCGAGCTGGGCGCGAACGGCGTTGTCGGTCACGCCCAGATGCGCGGCGAGCTCCTCGACGGTCGCATCGCCCCGGCGGAGCCGGCTGACGATGCGCCCGCGAGTGCTCGCGAAGAAACGGTCGGTGAAGGACAGGGTCGGCATGCCCCCTAATCTAGCCCTTCAGGGAAGCCTGTATCTGCTTGGCATGCTCCAGGTGCGCCGCGATGGCCGGCCGGGTCTGCTCCAGCAGCGCCTTCAGCTCCGCGTTCTTCGCGTTGGGGATGAGGGTCTTGTCGATGGCTTCGAGCACCGCCTGATGGTAGGCGACCTCGTGGTCGATGTACGCCTTGTCGAAGGCGGCGCCGTGGAGCGGCGCCAGCGCCTTGCGGTTGGCCGTCCCGCCATCGAGCAGCTCCTTGCTGGTGGCATTCGGCTCGGGCGTGACGTGGAGCTTGGTGACCAGCTTGACCGCGGCGGCGTTCACCGCCGAGTGGTCGGTGATCATCTGCTTCGCGAACGCCTTCACGTCGGCATTCGCCGCGCGGGTTCCGGCCAGCCGGCCGGCATCGATGTCCACCTGGTTGGCCGCGACGACAATCGCGGCGATCTGCGGATCAGTCGGCCCCTGCGCCGCGGCGGGCCGGGCGGCAAGCGAGGCGGCAAGGAGGGCGCTGATGGAAAGAAGAGCGGTCTTCATGGAAATCCTGTGGGCTGAGGTGGTCAACGAACGACGAGCGTGCCGCGCATCGTGGGATGGAAGCGGCAGTGGTAGGCGACGACACCCTTCCGCCGGGCGATGAAATGCCATGAGCCGTCAGCGGCGATCGTTCCGGAGTCGAACCCGCCGGTATCGGCGGTTGCGGTGTGGGGGACGAGGTCATGATTCCGGAAGGTGACGGCGCGTCCGACGCGCACAGTGTCCGTCGCGGGTGCGAAGGCGAAGTTCCGGATCTGGATCGGGTTCGACCGGACCGGCCGCGCGGGGGTGACGCCGGCGAAGAGCAGGGCGGCGGCGACGACAGGTGTCACTGCATGGTTCACGGTGCGGGTCCGGTTGAGGTGGACGGACTATACCCCATTACCGGAATAAACGCAAGACTTCTGTTGTTTATTCAGCCAAGCTGACGGGCCACCCCCTCTCGAGAGCGGCCCGTCATCGCCTGCCTCAGGCCCCGGATCAGCGGCCGGCGGCCGCGGCCTTCGCCGCCTGGCGCGGCCAGACGTTGTCGTCCGGGTTGCCATCGGGGAAGCGCCCGTTCGGGTCGAGCGTGATCTTCTCGATCTTCCGGGCCCCGAAGTCGAGCGTCGCGGCATACGAGGTCGCGCCGCCGAACCAGACGTCCACCGGCCAGGTGACCGTCGCCGTGTCCCCCTTCATGACGGCGTTCCGCATCGGCCGGATCGCCGGCCCGCCCTTGGCGAACTCGACCCGCAGCACCACCGGCGACGGCATCTGGCCGGCCTGCTTCACCGTCACGACGGTGCGGCTCCCGCGGGTGGCCACGCCGGTGATCGATCCGTCCACCGACTCCGTCGTGAACAGCCAGTAGTACCAGAACCACCCCAGATCCCGGTGCAGCTCGCGGTTCATGGCGAACATGTAGTCCCACGGCGA
>JBLMWC010000072.1:0-7439 GCA_050257015.1 Bacillota bacterium
CGCTCACGCCGATGAACCGCTCGACGTAGGAGTACCACGGCGCGATGTCGGCGTAGCGGATCGGCCAGTCCACGCCGTGGCCGTCCTTCGCGTTGGCCTCGAAGTCGAGGTCGCTCCAGCGATACACCTGCCGGCCCCACATGATGGAGCGGCCGCCGACCTGGCGGCCCCGGATCCAGTGGAACGGCTTGTCGGGGTCGAAGGTGTACGGATTCTCGTTGTCGTTGACGAAGAACTTCCCGCTCCACTCGTCGCACGCGTAGCAGTTCTTCTGAATGAACTGGTTCTTTTCCATGGTGCGGCGGTCGCCGCGGCCGCGGAAGTGCAGCTGCCACGGCTGGACATGCTCCACGAAGTCCTTCGCGGGATCGATCGGCCCGCCGGCCTCGAGCACCAGCGTCCGGAGTCCGTGCTCGGTCAGCTCCTTGGCGGCCCACCCGCCGGTGATGCCGGAACCGATCACGATCGCGTCATAGCTCTCCGCCCGGCTCATGAGCGCGCTCCCTGGGGCCGCGCGCCGATGGTGCGGCAGCCGTCGTAGCGGCCGGGCCAGATGACGGTGTGGAGGAACTGTTCGGAGCCGACCTTCGACGAGTAAAAGCCGCTCACCGTCAGCTCCTTCATCCACTGGAAGAACGGCTTGGGCGCGCCCGGCGCCCCCGGCTGGCGGGCCTCGGCGTCGAGCGCCGTGAGGAGGCGGGTCTGCCGGGCGTGCGTGAGGGCGATGAACGGCTTTCCCATCTCGCGCCTGCTTCGGGCGTCGAACGCCTCGAGCCCGCTCATGAACGCGGCACGGGTCTCGGCGGGATACCACTCGTCGAGCAGCAGCGCGATGTACTCGTCCACCCGCGCCGCGCGGGCGCCGGGGGTGTCGGTGGCCGGAATGATCGCCTCGGCGAGCGTGGCAACCGTGGCGCGCTGATGCGCGGTGAACGGGCCCAGCGGACCGTCGGGGGTGAGCGGCCTTGCGCCGAGTCTGCGCCCGGCGGCGAGCAGCTCATCGGCGGTCAGGCCGAGCGAGACGGGAATGGCAGCGCCGCCGAGGAGGCGGAGCAGAGCGCGACGGTTCATCGCGGATCTCCCTGGTCGGAACGGAGCGGGAGCGGGCCGTTCAATGGAGGGACAATGCAAGATTAACGGGGGTCGCGCGCGGCGCCAGAGTCGGTCTTGCCGCCTGGGGCCGCGGCCGGTATGGTGTCCCCACTTCCGCCGGTTGCCGCCCCACTCACAGGAGCCGCGCCATGTTCCGTCCCCGTCGCGTGATCGCCGCTGTTCCGATGGTACTGCTCGCTGCGTGCACCCCCACGAAGCTTCCTCCGGCCGCGGACACCACCTCGGCGACGGTGTCGGCCCCGGCGGCCCCCGACAAGGATGCGGTGCGGCGGCAGATCGAGGCAGCGGAGAGCCAGATGGCCGCCGCCATGGGGAAGGGCGACACGATCGGGATGTACGCCGCCTTCGCCGATGACGCCGTGATGTTCATGCCGGGCTCGCCGGCGTTCCGCGGGCGCGCGGCGATTACCAAGGGGATGAACGCCATGATGGCCCAGATGACGATGAAGGACCCGAAGTTCCAGGTCGCAGACGTGCTCGTGGGAGGCGACCTCGCCGTCGAGACCGGGAGCTACCAGTGGACGGTCCAGCCGAGGAAGGGCAAGGCCATGCTGGAGACCGGCAACTACGTCACCGTCTGGCAGCGGCAGTCCGACGGCTCCTGGAAGATCGTGCGCGACATCAGCAACAGCGACCGGGCCGGGACGTGATCGGCGCGATCGCCCTTGCGGTGCTCCTGGCCGCGGCGCCTCGGTCCCGCGCTGCGGCTGCCGACGAGCTCGCCGCGGCGAAGGCACTCATCGGCCGGGTGGTCCCGGACCAGGCGGCGTCGTTCGTCGTGCAGCGGATCCCGACCATGGATGGGCGGGACGTCTTCGAGGTTGAGAGCCGGGCCGGCAGGATCGTCCTCCGCGGGTCGAGCGGTGTCGCCATCGCATCGGCGCTCAACCGCTATCTCGAGGAGGTCGCCGGCGTCACAGTATCAAATCCGCTCCGGCCGATTCATCTCCGGCGGCTCCCGCCGGTGCGCGCGCGCATTCGCGCCGAGTCGCCGTACCGGTACCGCTACTTCTTCAACTACTGCACGTTCTCATACAGCATGGCGTGGTGGGGCTGGGACGACTGGCAGCGGATAATCGACTGGATGGCGCTCAAGGGGATCAACCTGCCCCTCGCCGCCACCGGCCAGGAGGGCACCTGGCAGCTCGTGCTCCGGGACCTGGGGTTCAGCGACCGGCAGATCGGCGAATTTCTCGTCGGCCCCGCATATCTCCCGTGGGGCTGGATGGGCAACATCGACGGCCTGGGCGGACCGCTGCCGAAGAGCTGGATCGCGAGCCACGTCGCCCTCGAGCGGAAGATCCTGGCCCGCGAGCGCGCGCTCGGCATGAAGCCGGTGCTGCAGGGGTTCACCGGACACGTCCCCGAATCGATCAGGGAAGTGTTCCCCAATGCGAAGATCCACCGCACCGGCGACTGGTCGGCCGGCTTCAGCGGCACCTGGTTCGTCGACCCGCTCGATCCGCTCTTCCAGCGGATCGGGACGCTCTTCATCCGGCGGCAGACCGAGCTCTTCGGCACCGATCACCTGTATGCCGCCGACAGCTTCAACGAGATCAACCCGCCGACCGACGACTCGACCTTTCTGGCCGGCATGGGCCGCACCGTCTACGAGTCGATGCACGCCGCCGATCCCGACGCGGTGTGGGTGCTGCAGGGCTGGTTCCTCTACTACCAGGCGAAGTTCTGGCGCGATCCCCAGGCCAAGGCGCTGCTCGGCGCGGTGCCCGACGATCGCATGCTGGTGCTCGACCTCTATGGCGACCGGCATCCGGTCTGGAAGGACCGGCAGGCGTTCTTCGGGAAGCCGTGGATCTGGAATGTGCTCTACAACTTCGGCGGGCAGGTGACGCTCAACGGCGATCTCCCGCACATCGCCACCAACGTCCACGATGCCGTGACCAGTCCCGCTCGCGGCCGCCTCGCCGGCCTCGGCATGATGATGGAAGGGCTGGGCTACAACCCGATCGTGCCGGATTACGTGATGGACCTGGCGTGGCGACCGGACGCGCCGCCGATCGAGGAGTGGGCGCACGCCTGGGTGCGCCGCCGCTACGGAACGGACGACGCGCGCGCATGGGTCGCGTGGAAGATCCTCCTCGCGACGGCGTACCGCTCGCCGGCGCAGACCGGCACCTTCGTGGCCGAGCGGCCGCAGTTCTACGATCCGAAGATGGCGTATCGCACGGAGCCGAAGCTGCCGTACGATCCGAAGCTGCTGGCGGCGGCGCTCGACACGCTGCTGTCGGCCTCAAAGGAGCTGGGCGGGAGCGACGCCTACCGGTACGACGTGGTGAACCTCACGCGGCAGGTGCTGGGCGGGCTCGGCCTCCCGGCGGTGCAGGCGGTCGAGGCCGCGTACATGAGGAAGGACCGGGCGGCGCTGGACAGCGCCGAGGCAAGAGTGACCGGCCTGATCGCGGATCTCGATACGCTGGTGGGGACGCGGCCTGAGTTCCTGCTCGGCCCCTGGATCGAGAGCGCAAAGGGGTGGGGCACGACGCGAGCGGAGCGGGATCTCTACGAGTGGAACGCGCGGAACATCATCACGCTCTGGGGGACGAAGTGCACCGAGGGGCAAAACGACGATCTGAACCTGTATGCGTACAAGCAATGGCAGGGGATGTTCAGCGGATACTATCTGCCGCGGTGGCGGGCGTTCTTCGCGCGGCTCGATCGGTCGGTGGATGAGGGGACGGCGTTCGACCGGGCGCCGTTCGCGGCGGAGATGTGCGTGTGGGAGCAGGGGTGGTCGAAGGGGCACGAGGGGTACCGGATGGCGGCGGAGGGGGATGCGATCGAGGTGGCGAGGCGGATGGCGGCGCGATATCGTCAGATGCTCGCAGCACACTGAGCGTGGCGATACACGACCCGAACCATTGTGGCTCATATCGATGGAGAATCGTGACATGACCAAGCCAGCAAAGAACACGATCTGCCTCTGGTACGATCGTGACGCCGAGGAGGCCGCGCGCTTCTACGCCAGGACCTTTCCCGAATCCTCCGTCGGCGCCGTGCACCGCGCTCCGGGCGATTACCCGTCGGGGAAGCAGGGGGACGTGCTGACCGTCGAGTTCACCGTGATGGGCATTCCGTGCCTCGGGCTCAACGGCGGACCGGCGTTCACGCACAATGAAGCGTTCTCATTTCAGGTGGCCACCGTCGACCAGGCCGAAACCGACCGCTACTGGAATGCAATCGTCGGCAACGGCGGCCAGGAGAGCGCGTGCGGGTGGTGCAAGGACAAATGGGGATTGTCGTGGCAGATTACGCCGATCGCCCTCACGAATGCGATTACCGATCCCGATCCTGCTGCCGCCAAGCGCGCGTTCGATGCGATGATGGAGATGACGAAGATCGACATCGCCACCATCGAGGCGGCGCGCCGCTCCCGGCCGTAACGGTCAGAGTCAAGAGCGGCAGGATTCGCCCGATTCCGCTCGTAGATTGCAGGTATGACCGACGCCACGACTGTTGCCGCCTATATCGCCCGGACCCCGCCGGCCGCCCGCAGAGCGCTCAAGCAGCTCCGCACAGCCATCAAGGCCGCAGCACCAGGGATCACGGAGCGAATCAGCTATCGCATCCCGACGTTCGATATGGACGGCCGGTACCTTCTGTATATCGCGGCCTTCAAGGAACACGTCAGCGTCTACCCGGTGACGGCGGGGATACTGGCTCGATACGGGAAGGCGATCGCGCCGTATCGGGCGGGGAAGGGCACACTCCGCTTTCCGCTCGACGAGCCGATTCCAACCGATCTGGTGGCCAGGCTGGCGAAAGTGCGCGTGCGCGAGCGTCGCGCCGACGCGAGGCGCAAGTGATCGCGCTGCAGTGCATGCGCATAAGCATCGAGGACTGCCTGTCGCTCTCGCCGCGTTCCGCTCTGCTCGCGTTCCTGGCGTTCGCAGCCGCACCGCCTGTGCCTGCCGCGGGGCAAGCCGCCTGGCAGCCATCGCCAGGTCACACCCAGGTCCCGATCTGGCCGGGAAGAGTTCCTGATGCACAGGCAGTCGAGCGGGCCGAGGTGTCAGGGACGGTCGTGGACTCCACTGGCAGCGAGCGGCTCGTTGGCGGCAGGCCGTGGGTCTACGTCGACCGCGTCTCTCAGCCGACCATGACCGTCTATTCGCCGGCGGGACGCAACACGAGCGCGGCGGTCGTCGTGTTTCCCGGCGGGGGTTACAACATTCTGGCGATCGACCTCGAAGGCACGGAAGCCTGTGACTGGCTCACATCCAGGGGGATCACGTGCGTGTTGTTGAAGTATCGCGTGCCGTGCGTGAAGACCGGGCCCTATCGCGATTGTCGGACGGCGCTGGAAGACGCGCAGAGAACAGTGGGCCTGGTACGCTTCCACGCCGCGCGGTGGCATATCGATCCGCACAGGATCGGCGTGCTCGGTTTTTCGGCCGGTGGGCACATGGTCGCTGCGATCAGCACACACTTCGAGAAGCGTCTCTACCCGCCCGTGGACGCAGCCGATACGGCGAGCTGCCGCCCGGATTTCGCGGTCGCGCTCTACCCGGGCCATCTGGCGGTGCCCGAGAGAAGCTTCGCGTTGAATCCCGACATTCAGGTCACCAGCGGGACGCCGCCCACGTTCCTGCTTCAGGCGGAGGATGACCCGATCGATCCGGTAGAGAACTCGCTCGTCTATCATGCGGCGCTGCGGAAGGCCGGAGTTTCCGCGGAGTTGCACTTGTTCGTGAAGGGCGGGCATGCGTTCGGACTGCGGCGTACGAGTTCCCCGATCACCGGATGGCCGCAGCTGGTGGAGAAGTGGCTGGGAACGATCGGCATGATCCCGAACCAGGCGCGCTGAACGAATCGCGCGCGTCCTGTGAGAGGAGTTGACGCGCAGATGCGCCAAGTACTGTACCGCGTTGCCTCGAGCCTCGATGGGTACATCGCCGGACCGCACGGCGAGGTGGACTGGATCGTCCACGACCCCTCCGTGGATTTCACAGGCGTATACGACTCCGTGGACACAGTCCTCCTTGGACGGCACACCTACGAACTCACCCGCCAGCCAGGTGCCCCACCCTGGCCGCGGGGCTGGCGGATCTACGTCTTCTCACGCACGCTGAAGCCGGCGGATCACCCGGGCGTGACCGTCGTGTCGGCCGACGCCGGCCGGCGCGTCGCAGCACTGCGCGCCGAGTCGGGTCGTGCGATCTGGCTCTTCGGTGGCGGCAGTCTGTTCCGGAGCCTGCTGGAGGCGAAGCAGGTAGACCGGGTGGAGATAGCGGTCATGCCCGTCCTGCTTGGGGGAGGTATTCCCCTTCTGGAGCCGGGTTCCCCGCCGACCCGGCTCCTGCTCGAGGACGTGCAGAGGTATCCGACGGGGATCCTTGGGCTGCGATACCGGGTCGCCGCCGCCGAAGTCTGATTCGCAGCGGACCCGAACGTCTTCAGGCGCATGAATCCTCCCACCGCTGAGGACTCGTCATGCGTTCAGGCCCCGTGATCGTTCTGCCCCTCTTTATCATCGAGGAGGTAGCCGCATGATGCGTCGTTTCCGCCTGGTGCTCGCATCGCTCGCCATCACCGCGCCCGCGGTGGCACAAACCCCGGCATCCGCGCCGCGTGCGATCCAGCTGCCCGATACCATGGGCGCGAACTTCCCCGCGGCGGACACCCTCACCGCCACCAGCGGCCCTGCCGACTACGATTTCCTCGTCGGCACGTGGCGCTTCACCTTTCAGGCGCGGAACCGCGATGGCACGTTCACCCCTCCCTTCACCGGGCACTGGGTGTTCACGAAGAAACAAACCGGGAATCAGGGTGTGCTGCTGGAGGATCACTGGCGGCCGGATGACGCGACCTCGACCTGGGACGCGGGCACCTGGACCTATCGTGCCTGGAACCCGGCGCGGAAACTCTGGGAAATGGAGGGGATCAGCACCGCTCGCGGCGCCTGGCAGCCGGGCCTGATGTGGACCGCGGGCGACAGTCGGCTCCTCACCGAATGGTATGGGCCAATGCTGGTCCGCTTTCGCTATTTCGCGATCCAGCCGGACCGGTTCCTCTGGCGCGCCGATGCCACCTTCGATCGCGGCAAGACCTGGATCAGGGACTACTGGACGATGGAAGTGCACCGGATCTCGCGGTGACTCGTCGCCCGCTCTATTCGATTATCACTCTACCTCAATGTCGACGGTTTCCATGAGCCCGAAGAAGAACCCGCGGAAGTCCGCCACGACCACCGCAGCCGGCAGGAAGTCGAAGGGATTCACCGACGAAGAACGGGACGCGATGAAGGAACGCGTCCGCGAGCTCAAGTCCGAAGCGGGGGAAAGCGATCTGCTCGCGAAGATCGCCGC
>JBLMWC010000073.1:0-3924 GCA_050257015.1 Bacillota bacterium
TGGGGCTCGCGCTGATGGCGAGTGCGACGGTCACCGATCCGGTGAACGCCGCAGTCACCTTCGGACTCGCCGGCGCGGGGCTGCCGGCGTATCCGGTGTGGCAGTGGTGGCAGCGGCGGGCGAGGCTCGCTGCCGCTTGATCGGTGGGGCGCCGCCGCCGCCCCACGGGTCATTGCGAGGCCCCGCAGGGGCCGCGGCAATCTGGTCGCTCACGCCACCCGATTGCTTCGTCGCTCCGCTCCTCGCAATGACCCTCGGCCCCGTCAGGGCCGCCGCGTCCCCTCCACCTTCCCGCCCTCCATCGCCCGCGCCCAGCTCCCCACCACCTTGTCACCCTGCCGCTTGAGCCGGATCGTCATCGTGCCCTGTGGCGTGTCGGTCGTCATCACCAGCTCCGGCTCGTTCACGGCGACGGTCATCGAGTGGGATTCGCCCTCGGTCTCGACCACCGCCTTCGTCGCACCGGCCGAGTCGGCGGCGATGGTGAGCGTCGCGTTGTGCGGGGTGCCGTCCACGTCGGCGACGATGTCGTACACTCCGGTCGGCTTCGCGCCCCACGGGGTGTTGGCGGTCGCGGTGGCGGCGGCGGTGCTGCCGGCGGCGGCGGTCTGGGCGGCGGCGGGGACGGCGGCGAGGCAAAGGCCGAGCAGCAGGGCGATCGGTGTGGCGCGCATGGCGTTCTCCCGGGGGTCGTCAGGGGGGTACGGGGACGGTTACACGTACGCACCGGGCGAGTGGAGGTTTCAGGAAGGAACGCCGAGAGGCGACGCGACCGCCCCGACGGAGGGCCGCCATGAGCGACCAGATTGCCGCGACCCCTTCGGGGCCTCGCAATGACCTCGGGGGGCCCGCCCCCCGCCCCCCGCCCCCGTCACCGGTTCAGCGTATCCCACCCGAACTTGAGGATCACCGCCGCCACCACCACCAGGAACAGCGGCCGCACGAACCCGCTCCCTCTCCTCACCGCCGTATGCGCCCCGGTGTACGAGCCGAGCGCCCCCGCCGCGGCCATCGGGAGCGCCACCTGCCACAGCACATGCCCCGTGGCCGCGAAGTAGATCGCTGCCGCGAGTCCCGAGCCGAGGTTGACGAGCTTGGCCGCCGCCGATGCCGCGAGGAAGTCGAAGCCGAGGAGCCCGATGAAGCCGAAGATCAGGAAGCTCCCCATCCCCGGGCCGAAGAACCCGTCGTAGAACCCGAGCCCCGCACCGAGCGCCGCCGCGACCCACCGTTCACTCACCGGCGTCAGCTTCGGCGCGTGGATCGCGCCGAACGACGGCCGCGCGATGGTGTACGCGGCGACGAGCACCAGCAGGACGAGGATCGCGGGCCGGATGGCGTGCTGCGGGAGGAGACTCACCGTGCGGGCGCCGAGGATCGCGCAGAGGAATGCGGCGCCGGCCGACCAGAGCGTCGCCCGCCAGCGGATGGGGACGCTCCCGTGATAGCGGAGCAGCGCGCTCGAGGTGGAGGCGACGCTGCTCACCTTTGCGGTGCCGAGCACCGTGGCGACCGGTACTCCGGGCAGGAGGATCAGCAGGGCGGGCAGCTGGATCAGCCCGCCGCCGCCGGCGATCGCGTCCACGAACATCGCGAGGAAGGCGAAGGCGCAGAGCGCCAGGGTGGTCAGCAGCAGCGGGTGGGCCCGTCGCCATAGCGCGTGGCGACATACTCCGCGAAGTACTCCCGCTCGGTGGGAATCGGCCGCTCGGGATGGCAGCGGCGGAGATGGCCGACGTACGCCGCATAGTCCGGCATCCCGGCCACGCGGCGGAGCGCGGCGACGAACGCGGCGAGCCTGGCGCGGCTACCGCGCATACGCGCTCTCCACGAACGGCGACTCGGTCGTCGCCGCCGGCCGCCGCCGCCGGAGGATCAGGAGCCATTCCCGCACCGACGACGCGAGCACCAGCACCGTCACCGCCATGAACACCCCGGCGACGACGGCGTCGAGCCGGTAGTTGAAGGCGATGCGCGCGCCGGTCGCCGGGTCGAGCGCGCCCGCCGCCACCCGCGCCGCCGCGGCGCGCGCACCGGAGAGGAAGCCGAGCTTCGGATCGGCCGCGAACATCTTCTGCCACCCGGCGGTGAGTGTCACGGCCAGAAGCCAGAGGAGCGGCAGGATCGTGGTCCACGCGTAGCGCGCCTTGCCGGCCTTGATGAGCACCGTCGTTCCCACGCAGAGCGCCACCGCGGCGAGCAGCTGGTTGCTGATGCCGAAGAGCGGCCAGAGCGAGTTGATCCCGCCCAGCGGGTCGAGCACCCCCTGCACGAGGAACCAGCCCCATCCGGCCACGATGAGCGCCGACGCGAGGATGCTGGCCGGATACCACGACGTCCGGCCCAGCGGCGCCCACGCGTGCCCCGCGAGCTCCTGCAGCATGAAGCGGCCGACCCGGGTGCCGGTGTCCACCGTCGTCAGGATGAAGAGCGCCTCGAACATGATGGCGAAGTGGTACCAGATCGCGGTCAGGCTCTGGCCGAACGCCCCGCTGAAGATCGTCGCCATCCCGACCGCGAGTGACGGTGCGCCGCCGGTCCGCGCCATCAGCGTCTGCTCGCCCATGCTGGCGGCGAGCGCCTGCATCTGGGCCGGCGTCACGACGAACCCCCACCCGCGCACCGCCTCCGCCGCGCTCGCGAGCGTCGGCCCGAGCGCCGCGCTCGGCGCGTTCATCGCGAAGTACACTCCCGGCTCGAGGATGGCGGCGGCGCAGAGCGCCATGATCGCGACGAACGATTCCATCAGCATCCCGCCGTAGCCGATCAGCCGCGCATCGCTCTCGCGGGTGAGCATCTTCGGCGTCGTCCCCGACGCGACCAGCGCGTGGAAGCCGCTGATCGCGCCGCACGCGATGGTGATGAAGGCGAACGGGAAGAGCTTCCCGGCGAACACCGGGCCGGTGCCATCGATGAAGCGGGTGAGCGGGGGGAGCCGGAGCGGCGGCAGCACCAGCAGGATCCCGACGGCGAGGAGGAGGATCGTGCCGATCTTGAGGAAGGTGGAGAGGTAGTCGCGCGGGCAGAGAAGCATCCAGACCGGGAGCACGCTCGCGACGAAGCCGTAGCCGATGATGGCGTACGCGATCGTGGTGGCGGACCAGGTGAAGTACGGCGCCACCGCCGGCGACGCGGCCACCCAGCGGCCGGCCACCAGCGCCATGAGCATCAGCGTCACCCCCGCCGCCGACGCCTCGAGCGTCCGGCCCGGCCGCCACACCTTCATCCAGAACCCCATCATCACCGCGATCGGGATGGTGCAGAGAATGGTGAACACTCCCCACGGGCTGTCGCGGAGCGCGTTCACCACGATCAGCGCCAGCACGGCGAGGAGGATGATCATGATCGCGAGCACGGCACCCATCGCGAGCATCCCGGTGAGCGGCCCGATCTCGTCGCGCGCCATCTTGCCCAGCGACTTCCCGTCGCGCCGGGTCGACGCGAAGAGGATCACGAAGTCCTGCACCGCTCCGCCCAGCACCACGCCGAAGACGATCCAGAGGGTGCCGGGGAGATAGCCGAACTGCGCGGCGAGCACCGGCCCCACCAGGGGGCCGGCGCCCGCGATCGCCGCGAAGTGGTGACCGAAGAGGACCCAGCGCGTCGTCGGCACGAAGTCGCGCCCGTTGGCCAGCCGCTCGGCCGGTGTCGCGCGGCGGTCGTCGAGGCCGAAGACGCGATCGGCCAGGAAGCGGCTGTAGAAGCGGTAGGCGACGAGATAGGTGCCGACGGCGGCGAGGACCAGCCACGCGGCGCTGACCGGCTCGCCCCGGGAGAGCGCGAGGACGGCCCAGCCGGCGGCGCCCGCCAGCGCGATGGCGGCCCAGAGGATGGCGGTCATGGGCCTAATGTACGGCCGTTCTTGCCCTTGCCAACCGGGGCCCGTACGTTCCTGATCTCATGCCCTTCTCAGGATTCGGCCAC
>JBLMWC010000074.1:0-5398 GCA_050257015.1 Bacillota bacterium
GGACGACGCTCTCGGGTGGGGCGGAGGGGAGGCCCGGCATCGTGCACCGGCTCGACCGGGACACCTCGGGTCTCATGGTCGTGGCCAAGACCGACCTGGCCCACCGCCGCCTCGGCGCCGCCCTGGCGGCGCGGCGGGTGAAGCGGAGCTACGCGGCCCTGGGCTGGGGTCACCTCGACCAGAGTCCGCTCACCATCGAGGCGCCCCTCGCCCGTCACCCGCGCGACCGCAAGCGGATGAGCGTCCAGCCGGAGGGCCGGGCGGCCCGTACCGAGGCGTTCGTGATCGCCCGCTTCGAGGTGGCCGACCTTCTCCGGCTCGAGCTCCATACCGGCCGGACCCACCAGATCCGGGCCCATCTGGAACACATTGGCCACCCCATCGTCGGCGACCCGGTCTACACCGGCGGGGGCGCCCGCCGGATCTCGGGAGCGGCCCGGCCGATGGCCGAGGCGCTGGAGCAGGCCACCCCCCGCCAGGCCCTCCACGCGGCCTCCCTCGCATTTCGCCATCCGATTACGGGAGAACGCCTTGCGTTTATCAGCGAGTGGCCCGACGATCTTCGTCGTGCACTCGTTGTCGCGGCTGGCCAGGAAATTGTTGCCCAATCCGAACCCCTTCGGTATCTTCTTTTCTTCAATAGAGATGGCTAACTCCCCCACCTTCCATGCCGTCGTCTTTCGCGTCGGCGACCTGATCTGCGCCGCCCCGGCAGGGATTGTGCGAGAGATCCTGCCGCCGCTGCCAGCCACGCGCATTCCCGGCGTCGCCGGCGCGGTCGAGGGGCTGGTGAACATGCGCGGGGTCCTCCTGACGGTGGTGGACGCGCATCGCCTCCTCGGCCGGCAGCGGCGCGAGACGGACGAAGCGCCCATCATCGTCCTGGACGTCTCGGGCAAGACCTACGGCCTGATGGTCGGCGAGGTCAGGGACTTCGTGGAGCTGCCGGCCACCGCGGTGGCTCCGCGGGGGCAGCTTCCCGGGGTCGACCCCCGGATCGTCCAGGCCATTGGCACCCGCGGCGACGAGCATTTCGTGATCCTCGATATCGATGCGCTTCTGGCGCCGATGCTCGGCAGCTGAGACAGGACCCGCGGCGCCATCCGGCCCGCGCTCACGAAATAGTACGGAGGTGGGGAGTGAGTCATACGGTACTCGTCTGCGATGACGCCATCTTCATGCGCACGATGATCAGTGACATCCTGACGCAGGCCGGATTCGAGATCGTGGGCGAAGCCGAGTCGGGAGTGCAGGCGGTCGAGAAGTACCGCCAGCTCAAGCCCGACCTCGTCACCATGGACATCGTCATGCCGGACATGGGCGGAATCGATGCCGTCCGCGAGATCTGCAAGTCTGATCCCGACGCCAAGGTCCTCATGTGCAGCGCGATGGGCCAGCAGGCGCTCGTCGTCGAGGCGATCCAGGCCGGCGCCAAGGATTTCGTCGTCAAGCCATTCCAGCCTTCCCGCGTGCTCGAGGCCGTTCAGCGCGTCCTCGGCTGAGCCGATGGACCTCTCCAGGTACGCGGCGCTCTTCCAGGCGGAAAGCCGGGAGCATCTCAGGGCCTGCAACCAGGCGCTGCTCGCGTGGGAGCGTGATCCCGCCGCCATCGAGCCGGTCGACGGGCTGTTTCGCGCGATCCATACGATCAAGGGCATGGCGGCCACGATGGGGTACGAGGCCGTCGCGCGCGTGGCGCACAGCGCTGAGAACCTGCTCGATGCCCTTCGCACCGGACGGGTGACGGTAACGCCGGGCCTCCTCCAGCTCCTGTTCGGCGCGGTGGACCAGATTGCGAATGGGGTCGAGGCGGCCGCCTCCGGGACTGACGCCGCTGCCGACGACAGTGAGCTGATCAGCGCCCTCGATCGTGCCGCCGGCGGCGGCTCGGTCGGTGCCGCCACCGCCGAGTATGCGGTGCACCAGATCCTGCCGGCTGGTCGTGCCGTGTCGGTCGTCATCCGGGCGGACGCCCAGATGCGCGGCGGCCGCGCGATGCTGGCGCTCCGCCGCGCCGAGGCGCTCGGCTCCGTCACCGCGCTTCGGCCGGGTGCCGCCGCGTTCGAACGGGAGGACTTCGACGGCCGGTTCACCTTCCGGCTCGAGTCGGGAGCCTCGAACGAGGCGGTGGTCGCGGCGATCACCTCGGTCGGCGACATCGTTTCCGTCGCCTTCGAGGAGGCGGTCCCCGAGCGGGCCGAGCCCGCCAGTCGGGGGCGTCAGATCCGTGTGGACCTTCGGCGCCTCGATGCGATGATGAAGCAGGTGGGCGAGCTGGTCGTCGCGCGGAATCGGCTGGTGGATCTGGCGCTCCGGCGCGCCGATCCGGAGCTCGAGGCGACGGCGGAGCGGATCGCGCGGCTGGTGGGCGGATTGCAGACCGAGGTCATCCAGGCGCGCATGACTCCGGTCGGCGAAGTCTTCGAGCGCTTTCCCCGCCTCGTGCGTGACCTGGCCCGCGATCTCGGGAAGCAGGTGCGCTTCGAGATGGAAGGCGAGGACATCGAGCTCGACCGGGCGGTGCTCGACGAGATCGGCGATCCGCTCCTGCACCTGATCCGGAACGCGATGGATCACGGCCTCGAGACACCGGAGGTTCGGATCGCGGCCGGGAAGCCCGCGCAGGGGCGACTCCTGCTCTCCGCGGGCCGGGAGCGCAACAGCGTCGCCATCCGGGTCTCGGACGACGGCCGCGGGATCGACCGGAACGCGATCCTCGCCAAGGCGCACCGGGAAGGGGTGGTCGACGCCTCGGTCGAACTCCTGACCGATGACCTGCTCCTCAAGGTGATCGCCCGGCCGGGGTTCAGCACCGCGCGCGAAGTGAGCGGCGTATCCGGCCGCGGCGTCGGCGTGGATGTCGTCGCCACGCGGGTTCGTTCGCTGGGCGGCACCCTCGGCATCCAGACGCTCGAAGGGAAGGGCACGACCTTCGTGGTCCACGTGCCCCTGACGCTCGCGATCGTGCGGGCGCTGCTGACGTCGGTCGGGCGCGAGCGCTACGCGGTGCCTCTCGCCTACGTGGCGGAGACGGTCGAATTCGACGGCCGGTCGGTCACTGCGGTGCGCGACCGCGAAGCGCTGGTCGTCCGGGATCATGCGATCCCGACGGTGCATCTGCGCGATCTGGTCGCGCTCGCGCCGGGGCAGGTGCCGAAGCACCGTCCGACCGTGATCCTGGAAGTGGGCGAGCGGCGGGCCGCGCTCGTGGTGGACGCCCTGCTGGGGCAGCAGGACATCGTAGTGGAGCCTTTCGATGCGCCGCGGGGGATGCCGTCGTTCTTTGGCGGGGCGACGATCCTGGCTGATGGCGCGCCGGCCCTGATTCTCGACGCGGCCGCACTGCTGTAGACGAGGAGCGCATGGAAGACGCCCGCGGGTTGAAGGAACTGCAGCTCGACGCGCTGCGCGAGGTGGCCAACATCGGCGCGGGTCACGCGGCGACGGCACTGTCGCAGATGACCAACCGGACGATCATGATCAGCGTTCCGGAGGTCAACGTGCGTCCGCTCGAGGAGGTTACCGACCTGCTCGGAAGTCCCGACGCGGTCATCGCCGCCGTGCTGATGCAGATGATGGGCGACCTCACCGGACGAGCGCTCGTCCTATTCCCGGAGGACTCCGCGCGGAGCCTCTGCGACATCCTCCTGTCGCGGGCGCCGGGCACCTCCACCACTTTCGGGCCCATGGAGCAGTCCGGGCTCAAGGAGGTGGGGAACATTCTGGTCAGCGCCTACATGAACGCGCTCAGCGACTTCATGGGGATGATGCTGGTCCCGTCGGTCCCCAGTCTCGTCATCGACCTGTCGGCCGCGATTCTCACGACGACCTACCTCAATTTCGGGCACGAGCGCGACTTCGTCTTCTGCGTCGAGACGTCGTTCCACGTCGGCGGCGCCACCGAGCGGCTTCAGGGGCATTTCCTGCTGCTGCCGGACATGCCGTCGCTGCGCGCCATCTTCGACGCGATCCGCCTGCCGTAGGCCATGTCGGCCCCTGCGCTGTCCGAGCGCGATCTTGCCGCGCTCCGGTCATTCGCCAGCCGAATCGACCCGTCCGATGCCGGCGCACACAACAACCTGGGCGTCCTCTACTATCAAAAGGGGCTGATTCCCGAGGCCGTGGCCGCGTTCGGCCGCGCGCTCGAGCTCGACCCCAAGATGCAGCTCGCCCAGAGCAACCTCGAGCTGGCCTGGCGCGAGAGCGGGCACTACGACCGCCGGGTCGCGGAGCTGCAGGAGCGGCTGCGCCTGTCGCCACACGACGCCGACGCGCGGTGGGAGCTCGGACGCGCTTACGCCGCGCTGGGGCATCACGACGAGGCGATCCACGAGTTCGAGGCGCTGCTCGCCATCGACCTCCGGAACGCCGCTGCGCTCGTCCAGCTCGGCATGGCCGAGAAGGCGCGAGGCAGCATCGAGGCGGCGGTCGAGTGGTTTCGCAAGGCGTGCGAGACCGATCCCGACAGTCCGGTCGCCTTCTTCGCGTACGGCGAGGCGCTCTACAACCGCGGCCTCAACGAGCCGGCGCTCGCGGCGCTCCGCGCGGCGATCGCACGGAACCCCGAATACGCCGACGCCCACTATCTGCTGGCCTTCGTCCTCGGCGACATGGGAGATCATGACGCGGCCCGGGCCGCCGCCAAGCGCGCCATCGCGCTCAATCCCCTCCTCGCCCGCGCGCAAGCGAACCTCGCCCTGGGTCAGCCGGAAGAGGCGTCGGCGCCGCGTGCCGAACAGCCGGCGATCGTCGGCCAGGGGGCTCTCGCGCACTTCACGCTGGGACTCGCCTTCCGGCAGAAGGGCTACTACGCGGAGGCGCTCCGGGAATATCGGCTGGCACTCGACGCCGGCGAGGACCGCCGTCATGCGCTCCAGGCGATGGCGGAAGTACAGTTGCTGCGGCGCGATCTGCCGGCGGCGCTGGAGCTGTACGAGACCCTCGTGCATCAGTTCCCTGACGCGCCGAAGCTCTGGAACGAGCGGGGAGTGTGTCTCCACCAGTCGGGTCGGCTGGAGCAGGCGGCGGCATCGTACGCCCGGGCAGTGGACCTCGACCCGGCGTACGCACTCGCCTGGAACAACCTCGGCGTGCTGCGCGCGCAGGACCCGCAGGACCCGGCGGCTCTCGACGCCTTCCGCCGTGCGGTGCAGGGCGCGCACGCGCCCGCCACCGCGCGACTCAACCTTGCGCTCATTCACTTTCAGCGGCACGAGATCGAGCGCGCGCTCGACGGCTACCGGCAGGTCCTCGCCGAGCTGCCGGGGAGTGCGGTGGCGTGGAACGGGATCGGGCTCGTGCTCATGGAAGTGAAGCGCTACGCCGACGCGAAGAACGCCTTCGCCCGCGCGGTGGAAGCCGAGCCGACGCTCGCGGCGGCGCATTACAACCTGAGCTT
>JBLMWC010000075.1:0-11958 GCA_050257015.1 Bacillota bacterium
CAAGGGACTGCTCCGCGACGCCCTCGGCGCGGCCCACGACGACCTGCTGATCCACCGGCGTCCGCCGCCCGTTGAGATGATTGATGTTCCACGCGTCCCAGCTGCCGGGGCGGTCCTCCAGCATCGTCAGCGTGTTCCCGCCGGGCTGGAGCACCTCGCGTCCGTTCAGCTTGTCGTACATGCGGGCGATGGTGCCGGTGGCCGAGTCGATCTCGACACGCAGCGCGGCGTTCTCGAGGACGCGTCCTGACTTCGCAGGCGAGCCGGGCGCGACGCGGCCCGGCCCGACGAAGATGATCGCCGCGCTGAGCGCCGGAACCGGGGGGACGGCGATGCGAAGAGTGTCACGGACGACGGATGAAGCGAGCTCGCGACCGCTCCGATCGTAGCCGGCGACGCCCGACGCCCCACCCCGGGGGAGAGGGATGCGGACCACCCCGCCCCGCGGGCGTCCCGAAGGGTTGAAGATCGCGTACGGCCGCCAGCCGGCCCGCGGGGCACGGGTGTCGGCTCCCGCCACGAGCGCACGCACCGAGCGGTCGAGCATGCGGCCCGCGAGCGAGTCGGCCGCGGCGTAGTCGGATTCAGCCTGGCGATGCACGGCCCGGATACTCGTTCCCGGAAGAATGTCGTGCATCTGGTTGAAGAGGGTCATCTCCCACGCGCGCGTGAGCTGCGCGCGGGGATACGGCAGCGGCGCCACCGACGCGGCGGCCTCGGCGGCACCGAGCAGTGCCTCCATGTGCCGGTTCCACCACTTCATTCCGCCGTTGGTGGTGAACGCGCCGCGATGGTACTCGAGGTAGAGCTCGTCCCTGAGCGCCGGGGCCGACGGCAGATCATGCCGCATCCGCGCGAGCGCCGAATCGGGACTCGCGTCGCGCAGCGGAGGAAAGGTGGGTATCCGCCCGAGATCTCGGGCGCGCTCCAGCATCTCGATCGTCGGCCCGCCGCCGTGGTCCCCCACGCCATAGAGCACCAGCATGCGCCGCATTCGTCCGCCGGCGATTGTCGAGTCGAGCTCCGCCGCGAGGCGTACCGGCTCGAGGTCGTGATCGTAACCGTAGGGAACGTAGGTGAGCACCCGCGAGCCGTCGGGTCCCTCCCACCAGAACGCATCGAGACCCGCCGGCCACGGATTGCGGTCGTTCCAGCGGAGCTTCTGCGTCACGAATCCGTCGAGCCCGGAGCCCAGGAGAATCTGCGGCAGCGTCCACGGGTAGCCGAAGGTGTCCGGCGTCCACGCGACGCGGGCCGTCTGCCCGAACAGCCGGCGCAGCGTCCGCTGGCCGTAGAGTCCCTGGCGCACCAAGGATTCGCCCGACGGCATGTTGGCGTCGGGCTCGATCCACCAGCCGCCTACGAGGTTCCAGCGGCCTTCCTGCACCAGCGACCTGATGCGCGCGAGCAGGGCGGGATCCTCGCGCTCCAGCAGCGCGTAGTAGTAGGCCGACGATGCGGCGAAGTGCATGCGCGGGTACTTCGCGAGCAGCTTCGTGGCGGTGCGCCACGTGTTCCGCAGGACCTCGATCCCATCCACCAGCTCCCAGAGCCAGACGACGTCCAGATGGGAATTCCCGACGACGTCGATCGTGTCCCGCCGTATCGCCGCGGCCGCCGGCTCCAGGCGGCGCAGCCACTCCTGGACGATCGCGCGATAGGCCGTCTTCGACGGATCGGCGGCCGCCGCGAGAAGCGAGTCCGCCGTAGACGCGGCGGGAAGGCCCGGAGCCCGCGCCGGAGCCAGGCGACGCCCCCATCGCGCGCCCTCGCGGATCTCCCGCCAGCCGGCGAGCGGCACCCGGATCGAGGGCGGATCCCACCAGGTGACGGCATGTGCGTCGATGACGATCTCATGCCTGGTCCCGGCGCGGCACGCACCGCACAGCGGCACGAGCCCGGCGGAATCGGCTAGCCCCGGCCGACCGTCGATCGTGATGGCGGCACCGCGCGAGAACTCGGCGGCCTCGAGCACGAGCGGAAGGCCGGCCAGCGCATCCGGAATGGCGAACGTGACGCGCAACGCGGCGCGGCCCGAGTCGACCTGCCAGTCGCGAAGTACGATCGGACGGGAAAGCTCGTCGAGCAGCGGATTGGCCAGCGGCGGGAGGACGCGCTCGGCCCGCGTGCCAGCCGTCGCTCCCGTTGCGGCGCCGAGAACGACCTGGCCCGCGCGCGCGAGGCGAGCGAGCCCCAGCCATGGGACCGGCACCTCCAGGACCGCGGGCGCGCCGGCCTGACGTGCCGGGACGGCGACTCGAATGTCGCCGATGGAGAGCGTCGCCGGCGCAGCTGGATCGCCCCAGCGGGTGACGGCGGCGGAGAGGGGCACCAGCAGTTCGCCGCCGGCGAGCACGGCGCGCCCGGGAAGGTGCACCGGGCCGATCGTCACCGCCCCATCGGCGGCATCCGTGACCGCCACGGCTCCGGGCGGGGCGCCCGCGACGGCGAGGCCCTGCAAGCCGTCCGGGCTGGACGCGAGGATCCGCCCCCCGAATCCGAAGCCGCCGTCGCGATTGGCGATCTTGCAGACGAGACGGTTCGTCCCGGCCTGGAGCCGGATCGTGACGGTATCCGCCTCCATCCACACGGCGCGCGTCACGACGTGGCGGTGCACCAGCACGCCGTTCAGCCACACGGCAACATCGTCATCGCTCTCGACGGCGAGGTCCACCGTGCGCGCGGACGGCACCGTTACCCAGGCGGCGGCATACGCCACCCGCCGGTCGAGCGAAGGACGGCCAAGCAGACGGAGCAGGTCCACGCGACCCAGGGAGTCGGCCGTGGCGGGGCGCCAGGCCGCGCCATGAAGCGGTCCGCTGCCCGGGGCGAGATGGGCCTCGTCGGGCACCTGCGCGCTGTCGAGCGCGGCGGCGGCGGTATCGGCTGGAAACGCGGCGAGCACCGCCCAGTGAGCGATGGGAATGTCGTGCGGTTGCTGTGCGGCGAGCGGCGCTGCGACGACGAGTGCGAGACCGAGGCGCGAGCAGACGCGGAGTCCGGTCATTACTTGTCGCGGGACGGCGGGGGTGAGCCCGCGCCGGGGCCCCAGTCGTCGCCGGTGAAGCCCTCGTCCTGGTCTGCGGCGGTGCCCAGGTCGCGCACGTCGCGTTCCGCCGCCTCCAGCTCCTCATGATCGATCTCGCCGAGATCACGCGGCTGGCGACGAGCGGCTCGCGCGCGCTGGAAGGACCAGAGCAGGAATGCGAGCAACGCCGCCGCGCCAAGGAGCCCGCCGGTCACAGCTCCTCGACGCCGGCAGCGGTTACCCGGCACGACACGAGCGGAGTCTCGAACCCGGTGTCGCCGATTTCGATCGCGTCGCCGAGCGCGGTGGCAGCGCGGGCGGCGGCCTCATCGCTTCGGGCGTAGATCGAGGCGATCGGCTCGCCGGCTCGCACGCGGTCCCCCGGCCGGGCGGTGATGACGAAGCCCACGGCAGGATCGACGACGTCGTCTACCGTGTGCCGTCCCCCACCCAGCTCGATGATCGCGCGGCCGATCCGGCGGGGTTCGACGCGGCTCACGACCCCTTCCTTCGGGGCGGTGAAGATTTCGATCACGTCGGCCTGCGGCAGCGCCGCGGGATCGTCCAGCACCGCACGGTTCCCGCCCTGCGCCTCGATCATCTCCCCGAACTTCTCGCGGGCCCGGCCCGAGCTGATGCTCTCCTCGAGGCGGCGGCGCGCGTCCGCGCGATCGGCGGCAATACCGGCGGTGAGGAGCATCTCGATGCCGAGCGCGTGGGTCACTTCCATCAGGTCGCGCGGTCCCTCGCCCGTGAGTCCTGCGATCGCCTCCTCGATCTCGAGCGCATTTCCACAGGCCCGCCCCAGGGGACGATCCATCGCAGTCAGCAGCGCCACCGTGCGGCAGCCATGCGCGTCGCCGAGTCCGATCATCGTGCGCGCGAGCTCGAGCGCCTGCTCCCGCCCGGGAATGAAGGCGCCGCTCCCGGTCTTCACGTCCAGCACGAGCCCATCGAGACCTTCGGCGAGCTTCTTCGACATGATGCTCGCGGCGATGAGCGGAATCGACTCCACCGTGGCGGTTACGTCGCGGAGGGCGTACAGGCGCTTATCCGCCGGCGCGATCTCCGGCGTCTGACCGATCATCGCACAGCCGATGCGCCGCACCTGCACCTGTGTCTCCTCGAGCGATAGTCCTGTCCTGAATCCCGGAATCGCTTCGAGCTTGTCGAGGGTCCCGCCGGTGTGACCGAGGCCCCGCCCGGACATCATGGGCACCGCCACGCCGCACGCAGCGAGCATCGGCGCGAGCAGGAGCGAGGTCTTGTCCCCGACGCCGCCGGTGGAGTGCTTGTCCACCAGCGGTTTGTCGAATTCCCCCCACTGAAGGCGGTCCCCGGAGTCGATCATCGCCTGGGTCAGGGCGCTCAGCTCGGCCGCGTCGAGCCCCCGCCAGACGATCGCCATGAGCAGTGCGGCCATCTGGTAATCCGGCACGGCGTCTGCAGAGTACGCGAAGATGAGCTCGCGCCATTCAGCCGGCGTGAGCGCAGCACCATTTCGCTTGCGTTCGATGAGTGTCGGGACCACCATTAGACGCACCCCACGGGCTCGAATTCCGGAATCAGGAGCATGCCATGCGTTTCGGCAGATTGATCGTCGCGGCCAGCGTTCTCGTGGCCGCACCCCTCGGGGCGCAGAACGTCGCGGAGCACGTTTCGGCCGGCATCGCCGCGCGCGAGGCCCGCGACCCCGCTGGCGCGCTGAAGCACTTCCAGGCGGCGCTGGCGCAGGACTCGATGAATTATCAGGCCAACTGGGAGGCCGCACTCGCGCTGATCGACATCGGCAAGGCGACGCCGGACGAAGTGAAATCCCCGGCGCGCGACTCCTTGTACGCGCTCGCTGAAGTGTACGCACGCCGGGCCGCGACCGCGAACCCGTCGGATGCCGAGGGCCACTTCGCCCTGGCCAATGCCATCGGCCGCGCGTCGCTTACCAAGAGCAAGAAGGAGCGGGTCCAGCGCGCATCCGAGATCCGCAACGAAGCGCTGCGGGCTATTCAGCTCAACCCGCGTCACGACGGTGCCTACCACGTCCTCGGCCGCTGGAACGCGGAGATCATGCGGCTCTCCGGCGCGACGCGGTTCTTCGCCAAGAATTTCCTGGGCGGCGACGTGTTCAATCAGGCCTCCTGGGAAGGGGCCGTGAGCAACCTGGAGAAGGCGGTCGAGCTCAACCCGCGACGCATCTACCACCGTCTCGACCTGGCGGAGGTCTATGTGGACCGCGGGCGCTATTCGGACGCCCGGACCCAGCTTCAGCGGGTCGAAGCACTTCCCGTCGCCGATCCGCTCGATCCGACCTACAAGCAGCAGGCGGCCGACCTCCTGAAGAAGATCGGAAACCGGAAGGACTCCTGATCACGGCGGGGCTCCGGCGACGCCGGGGCCCCGTTCTTCCCTGCGGCCCCCGCAGGGCTGTCGATGAATCGAACACGTCGTGCTTTGCGACACCCAAGCTGTTTCCCGCCAACCATTTGCCCCACTGGCCGCCGGGCTTATCTTCCGCCATCCCCCTTCCCAGGCCGGATAACGACATGACGACGATGACGCCCAGTGCCCAGGATGAGCTGGAGCGCCTGCAGTTGCGGGTCCAGTCGCTCGAGCATGAGCGCCGGCATCTGCTCGCGGTGATCGAGATCCTTCAGGAGATCGGCGGGTCGCTGCATTTCGTCGATATCGTCCAGGCCGTTGCCCGGCGCCTCGGCGAGGCCTTCGGTCTCGACCGGAGCTCCATCTTCCTGACCGAGCGCGGCGGGAACACCGTTCGGCTGGTGGCGAGCTTCGAAGACCCGAGCATCCGGAACTACGTGGTGGACCTCGACCGCTATCCCGAGCTGCGGCGCGCCCTCCAGACCGGGCGCACGGTCCACATCGACGACGTGGCGGTGGACCCATCGCTCCGACCGCTGAGAGGGGCGCTGGAGACACGGGGAGTGCGGTCGATCACGGTGGTGCCGATCTCGTGGAGGGGGACGGCAATCGGCGCAATCTTCCTGCGGACCTTCCGCGACGGCCCGTCGTTCACCGAGGCGGACGTGCAGTTCTGCCAGGTCGTCGCCGGCCTCACCGCCCGCGCCCTTCGCAATGCGCACCGCTTCGAGAAGCTGCAGGAGCGCCGCGGCGAGGACACCGGCCTCCGGCGGCGTGAGCGCGAGCGGGTCGCGCTCGTCGGCTACCTCCGCCGTCTCCTCGACGCCTTCGCCGCCAAGGACGGACCCTGGGGCGAGAGCGCGCTCGCGCAGGCCAGTGCCGACGAGATCGAGCGCCTGGTCGGCGTCACCATGACGGTGCTGGCTCAGGAGGCGACCGGACGGTGAGCCCCGCGGCGGCCGAGCGGGCGGCGCAGCTCCGTCGAAGCATCGACGAAGCCAACCGCGCCTACTACGTGCTCGACGCCCCCACGATCAGCGATGCGGAGTACGACCGCCTCTTCAAGGAGCTGCGCGAGCTCGAGGAGGCCCACCCCGAGCTTCGCACCCCCGACAGCCCCACCCAGCGCGTCGGCGCCGAGCCCGCCTCGGCGCTGACGAAGTACACCCACCGGCGGCCGATGCTGTCGCTGGCGAACGCATTCGATGCGGCGGAGCTCGCGGCGTGGGAGGAGCGCAACGCCCGGATGACCGCGGAGGTGCGCACCGCCGGGTACACGCTGGAAGTGAAGATCGACGGCGCCGCCGTGAGCCTCACCTACCAGGACGGCCGTCTTGTCACCGGGGCCACCCGCGGCAACGGCATCGTCGGCGAGGACATCACGGCCAACATCCGCACCATCTCGGATGTGCCGCTCGCGCTGACCGGGGCCGGCTGGCCGCGGCTGATGGAAGTTCGGGGCGAGGTCTATCTCCCCTACGAGAGCTTCCGCCGCCTCAACCAGCGCCGCGAAGCGGAGGGCGAGGCCCTCTTCGCCAATCCCCGGAACGCCGCCGCGGGAGCCCTGCGCCAGCTCGATCCCAGCATCACCCGGCGACGGCGGCTCCGGATGTTCGCCTTTGCCGTCGAGGCGATCGAGGGCCGGCTCGATGCGGCGCGACATTCCGAGGTGCTCGACGCGCTGTCGGACTGGGGATTCCAGGTCGAGCCGAATCACCGCTTCGTGCCCGACCTCGCGGCGGTGCAGGCCGCCGTTCCGGAGTTCGAGGCGCTCCTCGGCGAGCTGCCGTTCCAGGCCGACGGGGTGGTCGTGAAGGTGGACCAGCTCGCGCTGCACGGGGAGCTCGGCGTGGTGGGCGGGCGCGAGCCGCGCTGGGCGATCGCGCGGAAATTCGAGCCGGAGGTCGCGATCACCCGGCTGCTCGGCATCCACGTGAACGTGGGGCGAACCGGCGCGCTCAATCCGTACGGCCGGCTGGAGCCGGTGGAGCTCGGCGGCGTGATCGTCTCCGCGGCGACGCTGCACAACGAGGAGCTCATCGCGCAGAAGGACCTGCGCGAGGGCGACTGGGTCGAAGTGGTCCGCGCGGGTGAGGTGATCCCTCAGATCGTCGGATCCCTCAGCGAGCGACGGACCGGCGACGAGCGCGTGTTCGTCATGCCGGACAAGTGCCCCGCCTGCGGCACCGCAGTGGAGCGACCGGCCGACGAGGCGATGCGATACTGTCCCAACGTGTCGTGCCCCGGCCGCGTGCTCGAAGGGATCGTCCACTTCGCGGCGCGCGGCGCGATGGACATCCGGGGGCTGGGCTACGAGCGGGTCCGCCAGCTGCTCGACAGCGGGCTGGTGAAGAACGTCGCCGACCTCTACGATCTCCGCGCCGATCAGCTCGTCGAGCTCGAACGGTTCGCCCGGCAGTCGGCCGACCAGCTCGTTCGGGCCATCGACGCGTCGCGGGCCCAGCCGCTCTCGCTGCTGCTCTTCGGCCTCGGCATACGGCACGTCGGCAAGACGGTGGCTCAGCTCCTGGCGCGGCGGTTCGCCAGCATGCGCGCGCTGATGGACGCGTCGGCAGAAACGATCAACGAGGTGCCGGGCATCGGACCGGCGATCGCCGAAGCGGTCACCGGCTTCTTCCGCGAGGATCGGAACCGTCAGCTCATCGCCCGGCTCGAGAAGGCCGGCCTCAACATGGCCGAGGCCGGCGCGGCCGAGGCGGGGGGCGCGCTGACCGGCAGGAGCTACGTGCTGACGGGGACGCTGCCCACGCTCTCCCGCACCCGCGCCACCGAGCTCATCGAGCGGGCCGGCGGTCGCGTGACCGGAAGCGTCAGCAAGCAGACCGATGCCGTCGTGGCCGGCGCCGAGGCGGGCAGCAAGCTCGACAAGGCGCGCACCCTCGGCATCGAGATCATCGATGAAGCGGAGCTCTTGCGTCGCGTCGGCGCCGACGCCTAGCTTGCGTCACCTTCACCCCGGACGATCATGACGACCTCGGCTGATCTCGCCTCGCATCAGTGCCTCGGCCTCGGCCGCCGATCGCTGCAGCAGCTTCGCGCCAGCCTGGAGCGCGACAGCGGCGTGCAGGCGGCGGCCTATCTGCAGGAAGCCGGCTTTGCCGGCGGCGAGCAGCTCTTCGGCGCCTACTCGGCGTGGCTCGCCGAGACGTGCGGCGTCGCAACGCCGGCCGAGCTGGACGCCCGGCATCTCAGCGACATGCTCTCCCGGTTCTTCGCCGACTACGGCTGGGGCGCGATCACCGTCCGCCCGCTGGGCAACGCGGTGCTGGCACTCGACTCGGTCGAATGGGCCGAGGCGAGTGACGAGGCGGGCGCCGAATATCCCTCGTGTCACTTGTCGTGCGGGTTGCTGGCTGATTTCCTGGGACGGATGTCGGACGGGATGGTCGCGGTGATGGAGGTCGAGTGCCGCTCCCGCGGCGACGGCCGCTGCCGCTTTCTGGCGGGGGCGCCCGAGACCCTCGGGCTGGTCTACGAGAGGATGTCACAGGGAATGGTCTACGGAGAAGCGCTGGGGCTCGAGGGCAGCTGAACCAACGGGTGCGGCGCCTGGCGGCGCCGCACCTTTCCGCATCACTTCCGGGTGAGCGTCACGTCGCCCGAGCCGGTCTCGATCGTCATCCGGCCACGCCCGTCGCCGATCCGCCCGATCAGATGGTCCTCCTCGCGCCGCGTCACCACCACGTCGAAATCGCTGCGGATATCCCCGCTCGAGGTTTCGAAGTCCACCTCGGCCCCGAGCGACGCGGGTGCGCGAAGCCTCACGTCGCCCGAGCCGGTCTCCGCATGGAACGAGCGCAGCGTTGCGTCGACGTCGAGCTCGATGGTGCCGCTGCCGGTGTCGACATCCGCGTCGGCGGTCGAGAGGCCGGAGAGGTGTACGTCGCCGGATCCGGTGTCGATCTTGAGCGTCCGCGCACCCAGCGTGGTGCCCGTGACGCCGCCGGACCCTGTGTCCACTCCGACGTCGCCGCCCTTGATGCCGGTGAGCACGACGTCACCGGAGCCGGTGTCCACGCTCACGTCGCCCTCGGCGTCGCTCACCTTGACGTTGCCCGATCCCACATCGATCGAGAGACTGCCGCGGGACCCCGATGCCTCGACATCGGCGCTCGAGACGTCCACCCTGAGCTGGCCGTTCACGTTGGCGACGACGACCCGCCCGGCCACGAGGTTGACGGCGATCCGCTGGCCGGAAGGAACGAGCACGCGGAGATCGGCCGACGCCTCCAGCCCCGATCCGTCACCGGCGATGGTGACGTGGCGGCCCCGCCGGCCGTCGAAGGTGCCGTCATCGTCCACCCGCACCTGCGACTGCGAGTGCCGGCCAAGGGCGGGATACACGACGCGGTCGCCAGGATAGATGACCCGGAGTGTCTGGCGGCTGTCGATCGCGCCGGTCTGGACCTCGAGCTTCGAGCCGTCGGGGCCGCGCCGCGTCACCTCGACGACCACCGCGGAGCCGGATCCGGCTTCGACGCGCATCTCGCCGGCGAGATTGTAGACCGCGATGTTGCTGCCGCTCAGGGTGTAGCGGCTGCCCTGCGCCGCCAGCGGGGCGGCAAGCAGGACGGGAAGGAGCTGGAGAAGGCGGAAACGAACCGGCATGGATGCTCCACGAAGGGGTCGGAGCATTGGATGGGCCCAGCGGCGAAAAGGTTGCCCCGCCTCAGCCGAGCCGCGCGGCGTAATCCGGCCGCATCACGAGCTCGCCGCCCAGAATGACCTCGCGGTCCCACGGAAGGATGATGAAACTTTCGGTCTCGAAGGCGTGGTAGTCCGGGGCGTAGTCGCCGGTCTTGAAGGAGACCGCCGTCCGTACCTCGAGCGGCGCGAGCGCGCGCACCTCGCTCAGCGCGAGCTTCAGCGTGCTGCCGGTATCACAGGTCTCGTCCACGATGAGGACACGGCGGCCGCGGACGGTGGCCGGCGGGCCGGAGATGAGCACCGGATCCTCGTCGGCCTCGCGGCGAGTCACGACCATCGACGCGAACTCGCACTGGAGGATCGAGGCGACTACGACGCCGGGAATTACGCCGGCCTTGGCGACGCCGAGCACCACTTCGGGCTGGTATTCGGCGGCAACGCGGAGCGCCAGCGCGCGGCACAGCTCGCCGAAGAACGGCCAGTCGACTTCCATCACACCGCGCGGGCCACTGGGCGCAGTTCGGCGCATGCATCCTCCCGGGGTCCGGATTCTCCGCTGCCAACCGGAACCTACGCCGCGTGGGAAGCGCGAGCAACCGATCGGAGTGAGCTCCGCCGGTGCGTTGCGGCACGGGAGGGCGCGGACTATGTTACGACGAGTGCCCTATCTCGTGTAATCCGTTGACCTTCCGCGCGGGGAACCGGCCGTCCACATGAGCATCTGGCGACGCATCCTGGGCAAGACCCCGGCCGAGAACCTGCGCCCCCAGCGCCTCGACTATCTGAACGAGGGGCTCGCGCTCGAGCGTCAGGGCGACTACGAAGCCGCCCTGACCTCCTACCGGCTCGCCTTCCGCGACAATCCGACCGACTCGCGGATCCTCCTCAACATGGCGATCGCCTTCACGAAGACGGGGCAGCCCGACGAGGCGATCCGCCACTACAAGCGCGCCCTGGAGCTCGACAACAGTCTGGGCGGCGCGCACTACGGCGTCGCCTTCCTGCTGCTGAAGCGGGGCGACAACGCGCAGGCCGCCGAGCATCTGCGCGCCTTCCTCGCGCGGCCGCCGAAGGGCGCAGATGCCGACCGCTGGGTCCGCCACGCCGAGGCCGCGCTGCGGGAGATCGCGAGCTCGCCGGCGCCGGAGACGATGTGACGCGTGTCCTGCCGCTCCTCGTCGTGGCGGCGCTCGGCTGCAGCAACATCACCGATACCGGAAGCGGCGTCGTCGCACTGGAGGTGAAGGTTCCTTCCCGGCTCGAGCTGGAGGTGGGTGACACCATCCAGCTCTCCGCCCGCGCGCTCGACCGCAACGGCGACAGCGTCGCCGCCGAGATTACCTGGCTCTCGCCGGACACGACGGTCGGCGTTGTCGCGACGACCGGCCAGGTCACCGGCCGCTTCGGCGGTCCGCTGATCGGACGCGTGCAGGCGGCGGAGGGGACCCTGGTCTCGGACTTCCTCACGTTCACCGTCCTGGCACGTGCCGACTCGCTCGCCCTTCCGACCGGCGGCGCCGTCACCGTCCCGGCGGGCACCGTCTCCTCGCCGCCACTCGACGTGAAGCTGCTCGGCGCGCCCGACGCACAGATGGGTGGGCACCGGATCGTCTTCACCGTGACCTCGCCAGTGTTTCCGGACCCCGCAGCGCGAACGGTGCAGTTCCCCAACGCCGCGCTGGCCGACACCGTCCTGACCGGAGCCGACGGCGCACCGGTCGCGCCGGTCACGCTCGATCGGGTGACGGGCACGACCGCTCCCGCTACGGCGACCGTGGAGGTCACCACACTGCGCCCCAGCGGCGCGGCAGTGCCGGGATCCGGTCAGACGTTCACGGTTACATTCCAGTAGCACGCCCGGTCACACCAGCTTCTCACAGCGCAGG
>JBLMWC010000076.1:0-21199 GCA_050257015.1 Bacillota bacterium
GCGGTGTACGGCTGTGATGACGTCGCAGCCAAGTACGCGATGGCGATGCTGGCCTGGAGCCGGGATGTCATCTTCTGCACCAACGGCTATCCGGGCGTGACCCCGGAGCTCGGGGCCGAGCTCGGCGCGCACGGCATCCCGGTGTATCCGCAGAAGATCGTCCGGCTGGAGGGGGAAGGCGACCGGCTCGCCCGGATCGTGCTGGACGACGGCTGCGTGCTCGACCGGGCGGCGCTCTTCTTCTGCACCGGCCAGCGGCAGCGGAGCGGGCTCCCTGCGAAGCTCGGTTGCCACTTCACCGAGGCGGGGGCGGTGGCGACCGGCGACTCGGAAGCGACCGATGTTCCCGGCCTCTTCGTGGCCGGTGACGCGTCACGCGACGCCCAGCTGGTGATCGTCGCGGCGGCAGAGGGCGCGCTCGCGGCGGTCGCGATCAATACCCTCCTCACCCGGCGGGATCTCAGTCGCTGACCCGCGGATCAGAAGAGCAGCTCGAAACCCAGCCGGGCCAGCCGAGGCGCGCCGTACGCGAAGATCGGCTGGGCGTAGTCCCGCGCCGCCTCCTGATAGAGCGGGAGCAGCTCCGACTGGCCGGCGATGATGCCGTCGCCGTTGAGATCGGCGCTGCTGCGGTAGCGTGGCGACTCGTACGGAATCGGCTCCGGATGTGCGGTGTAGGCGGCCCGCGCCATCGTCGCGATGATGGTGTCGGTCGCCACCGGGAGCCCGGTGTCCCGCCGGACCGCGACGACATTCCGCCGGTTCAGCAGGTTGCGCGCGTCGAGATAGACACTGCCGCGAAGCCCTCCCACGTTGAGCGGCCGCCGGACCAGCAGGTCGATGGTCGAGGTTGCCGGCAGCCGGGCGCCGTTCGGCCCGCCGATGAGCGTATCCACACCGAAATCCCGGCGTGTGTAGGGCAATCCCGACAGATAGCGGCCGATCATCGCGGCCTCGAGGCCCGCGAGCGGCCTGATGCCAAGGAGGCGAGGCCCCGCGTTCTCCGACGTCTGGCCGCGCAGCACCAGCGTCACGGTATGACGGCGGTCGTAGTCGAGCGGGAACTCGACCTTGGCGGGGAAGGTCGTGTCGTGCGTCAGCGGATCGATGCGGATGGTACGCCGGAGGAGGAACGCGCTGGTAGACGTCGCCTGCGCCCGCTGGAGTGAGTAGGCGAGCCTGAGTCCCCAGCCGCCGCGAACCTCGCGCTCGAGCTGCAGCTCGCCGCCCTGCACGGTGCCGACGTCATCGTTGCCGAAGAACGAGGAGTCGGGATTGGTGCCCAGCGGGACCGACGAGACGAGGTTCTGCAGTCGCTTGACGAACACGCCGCCGCGCACTGCGATGCCAGGTCGCGGCCGGGCCCGCACGCTGAGCTCATACTGCCACGAGCGCTCGAAGCCGAGGTCGGGATTTCCCTGCCGGAAGCGGCCGGTGCGCGTCGTGTCGTCGAATGCCGCGTCCACCAGGTACTGATAATCGGGCGGCTGCGTGAAGCCGCCGAGACTCGCCACGACCGTCGCACCTTTGAGCACGGTGGAAACCGCGATGCGCGGATTGATCTTCTGGGACGGGCCGCCGGTGCGGCCGGGCAGATCGGCGCGGGTGTCGAACCGGTCGTAGCGTACGCCCGCGGTGAACGCGAGCTCCGCCAGGCGGATCTGCGTCTCGACGTAGCCCGCCGCGGCGAGCGGCGAGAAGGTCGACGCGGTTGCCGCCGGAACGCTGTCCCCCACGGGCAGATAGCCCAGGATGCGCTGGAAGGTGTGCACCGTCTGGCGGACGACTTGCCCGCCGACGTAGAGGTCGGCGCGCGACCCGATGCCGAGGGTGAGGTCGAGCTGACTCCGGAGCTCGCCGAAGCGGTTCCAGGCCACGTCGCCGCGCGAGGCGCCGCCGAGGAAGAAGGCCGGCACGCCCCAGGGCGAGTTCTCGCTGAGGTACGGACGCCCGAAGCCGGCGATGCCGGCGGCGGCGTCCGCCGTGTCCTGGGCACGTGCCACGTCCTCGCCGACGAAGTGGAACTGACTGCCGGTGAAGGCGCCGAACTTGAAGTCGGGTTGCTCGGTCAGCTGGCCGCGCAGGAATTCGCGCTGGAACCAGGCCACGCGGAGGTCCGCGATCAGCGGCATCCGTGCCGACGGGCCGCTCGTGTGCTGGAGATGGGCGCTGCCGAGGGTGCCGGCGGTCCGGCTTCCGGGAGCGAACGTCTCGTCGTACTTGAACGCCGGATCGTACAGCAGCCGCTGATCGGTCGAGCGGAGGCCGAACAGGCGAAGCGTTTCGTGCCCGCCGAAGGGGATCGTCAGTTTCCCCGCGAAGTTCATCTGCTCGCCGCTGTTGTGCGGGAGCATGTAGGGGTTGTCGTTCCGGGGATCGAGCGGGCTGGGCGGCGCGGGCGCGTTGACCGGGTCGGCATCGAGCCGGCCGGTCATGTCGACCGATGCCAGCGCCGTGATGCCCCGGCCGAGCGGTCCGTCCGCTTCGAGCACGACGCGATCGAGTCCGCGGTCCACCGACTGCCCGAACGGGCGATCGGTCTCGTACGCCGCCCGGCCTCCCCACCGCTCGCCGCCGTCCTTCGTCACCACATTGATCATCCCCGAGAGCGCCTGACCGTAGCGGGCGGAGAATCCATTGGTGATGAGTGACGCCTCGGTGAGGATGTCGGGCGGAATGCGGAGACCCAGCGAGCCGGTCGACGCGTCGAGCTGATTCTTCACGCCGAGCCCGTCGATGATGAACGACTCCTGGCCCAGCCGCCCGCCGCGATAGCTCTCGCCCACCGCCCCGGCCGACAGCGCGACCGCTTCCTCCAGCGAACTCACCGGAAGCTGGCGAAGATCCTGCGCCGTGATCGTCTGCTCGGTGGCGGTGGCCATCGGGTCGAGGACAGGATCCTTGCTCTCGATGACCACCGGTGCCAGCTGGACGGCGTCGGCCCGCATCGCGAGGTCGAGCACCGTCGTCTGCCCGGCGAGGATTACGACGCTGTCCCGCTGCATCGGCCGGAACCCGATGCTCCGCACCTCGACGCGGTAGACGCCGCTTCTCAGCTCGCGGATGCGGTAGGCGCCGCTGGTGTCGGTGGTGGCGCCGCGGCGGCCTCCCTCCACGGTGACGATCGCGTTGGGGATGCCGTGGCCGGTTCCCCCGTCACGGATGTGACCGCTCAGCGCGCCGCTCGCCTGAGCGGCGAGACCGGCGGGCACCACCAGCAGGGCGGCGGACAGGGCGACACTGCGTCTCGAATGCATGAGCGCGATTCTCCGGGCGGTCATGGGAGGTCGAAGAGCCAGAGGTCCGGCCGGTGATTGATGGCGTTGAAGTCCGACTGGGGCGTGACGTGCACCGGCACCCGCGGCGAGGCCTCCACCACGAATCGGCTTCCCCCCGGTGCGATCGCCGGGCGGCGGAAGAGGACATCGGGCCGCTGCACCATCTGAATGCCGCCGCTCGGCAGATCGACGATGGCCAGGTCCCCGCCTTCATCCCGCTGGACGTATCCGTGCGCGTCTTCATAGTGATAGAGGACGCTGCCATCCACGACGGCGACCAGATGCGGGCCGGCGACCTGCGGATCACGCGCGATGTGCCCGACGCCGAAGTCGAAGAGCACCGACCGCTCGCCCGACGCGAGTGACTGCCGGTACACCTTCGAGTCGCCGCCCAGGGTGAGGTAGATGATGCCGGGGTCCGCCGGATCCACGCTGACGCCCGAGGCGTAATCGGTTCCCGGGAGCGCGGTCAGCGTGATGCCGGTGCTGGTCAGGTCGCCCACCACGACGTCGAGCCCGGTGTAGAAGGTGTCCGGATAGAACGTCGAGCCCTCGTAGAAGAGCATCTGCCCGAGGTAGACGACGCGCCCGGGGCCGGCCCAGCTGATTTCCGTGACCGACGAATGGGTGCGGCCGCTGCTTGCGAAGTAGGGGATCGGCGTGAGCTCGCGAGCCCCGGCGAACGGCTGCGCCAGCGTGCCGAGGACGAGGGCCTGGCGCGGGCCCTTCTGCAGCCCGATCCATGAGCGGGCGAGGGTATAGATGAGGTCGCCTGCCGGGCTCACCGCCGGTGCCTCGTAGCGATCGGTGCTGTCGTCGAGGCTGATCGGCTGGAGGTTGCACGCACGACGGGTGACCCGCCCGCCGCTCGGCGGCAGGAACTGAAAGCAGCGATCGTGATCCCGGCGGTCGAGCTGCTCGCTCGAGTAGATGATGGCGCTGCCGTCGGGGAGCCAGCTCGCCGTCCGGTCGTCGCCGACGCTGAAGGTGATCTGCGCCGGCGAGCCGGGAGCGTAGGGCGTCGCGGTGCCCTGATCGGCGGGCGAGAACGCGGCCGAGTGCTCACAGGCGAGCGCCGCGAGCGCGGCACAGGCAGACGTGGCGGCCCGGCGGAGCACGTGCCTCACGGCAGCGGGAAACGCATGAGATCAGGCGCCCCGATCACCGCCGTGTCCGCCACGACGCCGCCCCCCGGTCCGGGGAACACGCTCACGTGGATCGGATAGGCCTCGGCCACCACGCTCGATCCGTCAGGAGCGAGCGCCGGGTGGCGGAAGAGAGTCAGCGGCGCCACGAGCTCCTGCTCGTCGCCGGTTCCGAGATTCACGAGGAAGAGGCGCCCCGCCACGTCCTGCTGGATCGGATTGCCGGAGCCGTCGTCGTACACCTTCACGAGGCCGCCCACGACCGCTGCCATCCGCGTTCCCGCCACCGTCACGTCGCGCGCGATGCCGCTGCCGAGGAAGTCGTGCGCGACGGTCGGCGCCGCGGCCCCGAGTGAGCCGCGCAGCACCTGACTCGACGCGGCCACGGTGTAGTACATCTCGTCGTCCGACCCGCCCCGCGTGACGGAGCTGGCCCAGGACGTGCCGGGCAGCGGCGTCATCACTGCGCCGCCGGCGACCAGGTCGGCGATCAGGATGTCGCGGCCACTGCGGATCAGGAGGGCGATCTGGCAGACGGGAGGATCGGCGCACTGGATGCTGGTATCGGTCATGCCCAGCAGCAGGAGCCGGCCCTCGCCGAGCCACGAGGGATCCTCCACCGTCGTGTAGAAGGCGCCGTCGCCCTGGAAGGGCAGGGTGCGCGCGATGGCGAAGCTCGCGGGGTCGGCGAGCGGGCCGTAGACGAGGGCGAGCGAATGCTCGTCCTGAGCCGCTGCCGGCTTCGAGCCGCGCACATACGCCAGCCGGCCGCCGGCGGACACCGCAGGAGACGCGAACGTGTCGGTCGAGTCCGCCGCGAACGGGCCGAGGTTGCAGATGGCGCGCCGCGTGCCGCCGGACGGCGCCATGATGCCGAGGCACTGATCGTTCTGCAGGCGCGAGACGGCGTCGCCGAAGGCGTAGATGAACGCGCTGCCGTCGGGCAGCCATGAGGGCGTGAGGTCGGCCAGCGGGCTGTACGTAAGGCGGACTGGAGGGGCGCTGGAGAGTGGCTGGTCGGTTGCCGGATCGGCCGGAGTGAAGGCGTCGCTGTGCGAGCAGGAAGAGGCGGTGAGGATCAGCGCCGCGAGGGAGCAGAAGGGCAGCGCGCGCCGCGGTACCGGCATCGTCATGAGCGCTCCTTGTGGCCGTTGAATGCTCGTGGGAGACGCAGGCCGTCCGGGATGCCGCACACGTGCGGCCCGGCCCCGAGGTGATGGGCGGTCATGGTCAGGCGGTAAGTTCGTGCAAACCGGCGAATATCGGAAGATCTCGCCGGCGCCAGAAACACTGCGCGGGCGCCTGGGAGGGCGCCCGCGCAGTCAGGCAGATACGCCGTGATTGCTAGAAGTTGATCATGATCTCCCCGACCAGCCCATGCTTGGCCTTGCTTCCCGAGAGCTGCGGCTTGTCGAGTGTGTATTCCGCGGTGAACCGCAGGTACTCCGGCAGGCTGACCGGGAGCACCGTGCCCACGACGAATCGCGTCCTCCCGTTGTCCGAAATGTCGGTATCCGGATCCACGAACTCGTACCGGCCGAACAACGTGAGCTTGTTCGACGGTACGGTGTACCCGCCGTAGACCCAGAAGCCCTGGCCCTTGACCGATTCGGTCGAGAACGCCGATCCCAGTCCGATCGGCAGGTCGGTGTCCTTCCCGTAGGCATAGCCCGCCATGGCCTCGGCGCTCCCGAAGACCTTGTTGGCGGAGACAGCCAGCCGCGTGAACTTCGAGGTGAGGCCTGGAGCGGATGGGTCGGCGCCGTGGATGCGGCCGAGATAGCCGACCGCGGTGATGCCGGAGCCGTGCTTGTCGAACAGGAACTGGTCGATGACCGCGACGTCCTTGGCCCGGTCGTCCCCCTCATCGGCGATCCCCGTCTCCCTCACCCCGTTGAGCACTTCGGCAGAGAACCGGTTGTTGCCCCTGACCCAGAAGCCCTCCAGTCCCAGCTGATCGGTGGAGAACTTGAACGGGAGCGCGGACGTCAGTTGAGTCGACAGCGGGATCGGCGTGCTGAGGCCGGTCGGCCGGTCGAATCCGGCGACTGCCCCCCGCAGCAGCCAGTGCATCTGCCCGGCGCGGGCGCCGCCGTAGCTCTCGGCGCTGCCCCACACGCCCATGACGTGATTCACCAGCTCCGTCTCGCCGACGGCATGCTCGAACTCCAGGAAGGCACCGAAGTGCTTGCCGAACGCACCGCCGGCGAACAGGGTGGCGTCGCTCAGCACGAACTCGCTGATCGATGGCGATGACCCCTCCGTCTTGCTGAACTTGTACTGGAAGCGGAGCCGGGCGGCGACATAGTCACTGACGTCCGACACTTCCACGTTCTCCCCGATCTCCTCCGGAAGCCGATAGCCGGCCCACTTGAACTTGAAGCCGAACGAGTTGAGACGAGGGACTGCCGGCAGATGACAGCCGTTGCAGTTCATGCTGTACTTCCGTGCCCAGGCGGGAATCGCTGCGGCCCCTGCGGTCGCGTGGAACGCAGAGCCCGACCGGTAGGCGGACTCGTACGCCGCGACCGACGCAGCGGTGTGGGGTTGATCGGCCACGCCGAAGGCCGGTGCGCCCAGCGCTCCCAACAGCATCGTCACGAGCATTGCTACCTCCTCTGAGGAAGGTGGCGGAGCGGCCCGCCCTGCGGACCATCCCGTGGTGAGGCAACTGCAGGCATGCTACGGGCGCGGCCTGGTGGCGAGCTCGTGGACGTACTTTGCCACGATCACCATTTCGGGCGCGCTGAGCTTGCCCTTGAACGACTTCATGTCCTCGCCCTTTCCCTTGGTCAGGATCGTGACGATCGAATCTTCAGTGTGCTTCGCGATGAAGGCCGAATCGAACGTGGCGATCTTGGGGTATCGCTCCCGCATCGACTTCGGTGGGGTGCCGAGGACGCCGTGGCACTTCTTGCAGGTCTTGTCGTAGAGGTCCTTCGGCGTGCTCGCCTGTCCGGCGAGACGGCTCGCCATGAGGGGGAGAACGACGAGGAGCGCGAGCAATGGGCGCGCGTTCATGGCGATTCCGCTTTCTTGACGGGTTCAGGGAACGTATCGACGATCTGCGGCGGCTCGCTCAGCGGGTGGGTGCCGCGGAGCGTGGCGAGGTAGCGGGCCAGCTCCTCGATCTCCATGTGGCTGAGCTTGGGCAGGCCGAACGCCGGCATCTTCGTGTCGGGATGGAAGCGTGCCGGCTCTTCGATGAAGCTGTGCATCCAGCCCGAGGAGTGGCGGAACCCCACATCGGTGAGATCGGGGGCATCCGGCGTGTCCTCGCTGCTGTCAGGATGCTCGCCGGCCAGGGCGTGGCACGCGTTGCAGTTCTGTGCCTTGAACAGCGAGCGGCCCGCCCGCTCCACCCCGGAGAGCGGCTGTCCCAGCGGGAGCTTGACCGTCTCGCGGTCGCCGCGCAGCGCGGCGCCGAGCAACAGACTGCTGCTGATCAGCGTGCCCGCCAGGAGAACGCCTGCGATGGGGCGGTGAAACAGCGACCGCTTGCTTCGGCGATCGAAGAACGGCAGCAGGAGCAGCACCAGCACGATCGCCGCGGGCACGCCCACCGCCACCGCGCTCTCCATCGACCCGGGCACCAGCTTGAGCAGCTGGAAGAACGGCAGGAAGTACCACTCGGGCCGGGGGATGTAGGCGGCGTCGGTCGGGTCGGCCGGCGCGTCGAGGCCGGCGCCGGCGAAGCGCGCAAGGAGGAAGATGATGAGGATCACCGCCGTGGCCACGGCGATGTCCTTGGCGACGATGTCGGGCCAGAACCGGACGTCGGCCGCCTTTGCCTTCGCGTAGTGCTCCTCGTAATAGCCCGGGTACGCCGCGTCGCTGGTCCGCTCCGGTGCGTTCTGCTCGAGCGCATGCGGCCGCGGGGCGATACCCTGGCGGATGACCAGCGCGAGATGTACGAGCACGATTCCGCCGAGCAGCAGCGGGAAGAGGAGCACGTGCAGCGAGTAGAATCGCGTCAGCGTCGCAGCACCGAGCTGGGACCCTCCACGGAGCAGTCGCACCAGCACGCCGCCGACGAGGGGCGTGGTGCCGGCGATGTTGGTCCCGACCTGCGTGGCCCAGTAGGCCTTCTGGTCCCACGGCAGCAGGTAGCCGGTGAAGCTGAAGCCGAGCACGATGAACAGCAGGACGACGCCGAGGAGCCAGTTGATCTCCCGCGGATACTTGTACGCGCCCATGCTGAACACGCGGATCATGTGGGCCAGGACCAGCAGGACCATCGCGGAGGCGCCCCAGTGATGCATGCCGCGGAGCAGGGCTCCGCTCATCACGTTGCGCTCGAGGAACCGGATGCTGTCGTAGGCGTGGTCGGGTGACGGGGCGTAGTACATGGCCAGAATCACGCCCGTCACCACCTGGACGGTGAACACCGCCAGCGTCGCGCTGCCGAGCGTGTGCCACAGGCTGAGGCCACCGGGCACTTTCCGGTCGAGCAGGGTGGCACGCAGTGCCTTGAGGTCGATCCGCTCGTCAATCCACCGCGAGACCCGGCCCACGCTCAGCTCTCCACCCGTTCGGGGATACCGAGCCGGAAGTCCTTGAACTGGACGTAGACCGCGCTGTCCCGCACCTCGACCGGCAGCTCGTCCAGTCCCCTCGGCGGAGGCCCGGCCAGGACGGCGCCGGTCTTCACGTCGAACTGCCCGCGGTGGCACGGGCAGGCGAACGTCTTGGTCTCCTTGTCGTAGCTGTAACTGCAGCCCAGGTGCGTGCAATGGCCGTTGTAGGCCTTGAACGTCTCGCCATCGCCGGAGTAGAGCCAGACCGAGTTCTGGGCGATCGTCTCGATCCAGGCGTCCTTCTCTTCCTTCACGAAGTCCGCACGGACGGGGACGCCGACGTCGAGCAGCGCCGTGTCCTCGGCGACCTTGACCCAGAGGGCGGTGACCGGCTTCGCGGCGAGGGGGGAGACGAAGGAGCGGATGACGGGGATGCCGATCAGCACGCCGCTGACGGCTGCGCCCAGCCCGCTCATCCAGCGCAGGAACCGCCGGCGGGTGGGAAGGGCCTCGTCCGGGACCTCGGTGGGCTGCTTCCTGGATGACCAGTTCGCCACGGCCAGGCTCCCCCCACGGGAGCCGCTGGATCGATTAGAGGTCTGTATCGGGAATTGCGCGGTATATAGCAAGCGGCTCATGAAGTTTCTGCCATACCGTGCATGAAGAAAGATTCATCGAAGGTGGGCGGGGTGGGGAGGAAGCGTTAGATTGTCGCCACCATGATCTTCCGTCGCTTCTACGATGCCAAGCTCGCCCAGGCGAGCTATCTCGTCGGGTGCGCGCGCACCGGCGAGGCGCTGGTCGTGGACCCCAACCGCGACTGCGAGGAGTACGTCGAGGCCGCCCGCGCCGAGAACCTCCGGGTCTCCTGGGTGACCGAGACGCACATCCATGCCGACTTCGTCTCCGGCAGCCGGGAGCTCGCCGCACATACCGGCGCCCAGCTCCTCCTCTCGGACGCCGGCGGCGAGGAATGGCGGTATGCCTATGCCCGCGAGGCGGGAGCCCAGCTGCTGGTGGACGGGACCACCTTCGACGTCGGCAACATCCGGATCCAGGCGCTCCATACTCCCGGCCATACTCCCGAGCATCTGACCTTCCTGGTCACCGACACCGCCGGCGCGAACCGGCCGATGGGCGCCTTCACCGGCGACTTCCTCTTCGTCGGCGACGTTGGCCGGCCCGATCTGCTCGAGCGGGCCCTCCATGTCTCGGGCTCGATGGAGGCCGCCGCCCGCCAGCTCTTCGCGTCGCTCCAGCGCTTCCTGCAGCTTCCCGACTACCTGCAGATCTGGCCCGGTCACGGCGCCGGCTCCGCCTGCGGCAAGTCGCTCAGTGCGGTGCCGCAGAGCACGCTGGGATATGAGCGCCTGTTCAACTGGGCGCTCGCGGTGACCGATGAGGACGAGTTCGTCCGGATGGTCCTGGCAGGACAGCCCGATCCGCCGACCTACTTCGCGACGATGAAGACGATCAACCGGCTGGGCCCGCCGATCCGGGGCGCGCTCCAGCGGCCGGTCCATGTGTCGGTCGAGCGACTTGCCGACGCGCTGGCGGCAGGCGCGGTAGTCATCGACACGCGCTCGGCGGCGGGCTTCATGGCGGGACATCTGCCGGGTTCGATCAACATCCCGCTCGACCGGAGCTTCAGTACGTGGGCGGGATGGCTGGTGCCGTTCGACCGGGATGTCTACCTGATCGCGGACGAGCGGGGGCAGGGGATCGACAGCGCCATTCACGACATGGCGATGATCGGGCTGGACCGGGTCGCGGGGTATGCCGGGAGCAACGAGGTGGAGCGCTGGGCGGTGAGCCACGGCGCCGGGGTGATCCGCCAGATCAGCGCCGCCGACCTGGCCGAGCGCCTCCGCGCCGGCGACGTGGCCGTCGTGGACGTTCGCGAGCGAAGCGAATTCGCGTCCGGCCGGGTTCCCGGCGCAATGAACGTCCCGGTCGGCCATCTCGCGAACCGGATCGACGCCCTCCCGCGCGACCGGCAGATCGTCCTGCACTGCCAGTCGGGCGCCCGCTCGGTCATCGCGGCGAGCGTTCTGGCCGCGCGCGGCTTCAACAACATCGTCGACCTCGCCGGGGGCATGAACGCCTGGAAGGCCGGAGGCTATCCCGTCGCCCCCGCCGCCGCGGCGTAGCCACCACTGCGGAGCTCAGCCACGGGGATGCCTCGAACCCGCTTCATCGAGCACGCAGGCCGCAAGATCCTGCTGCTCGACTTCTCCCACATCCCCGATACACAGACGGCGCTCGACGCGATCGCCGAGGCCCGCGCCATGGTGGCGCGGCAGGCCCCGGACGGGTCGCTTCTCACGCTCACCCACGTCACCGGTGCACATTTCGATTCGGGAGTGCTCAAGGCGATCCGCGAGCTCGCCGAGCACAACCGGCCGTACGTCCGGGCCGCCGCGGTGGTTGGACTGTCCGGGCTGATGAAGGTCGTCTTCAATACGATGGTCCATCTGACCGGCCGCAACCTGAGGGCGTTCGAGAACCTCGAGGCTGCCAAGGCGTATCTGGTGCAGCAGTAGGAGCCCGTTTCACTTCAACCGGGAGAGACGATGCTGAAGGAATTCAAGGCGTTCGTCATGCGCGGCAACGTGCTCGATCTGGCGGTCGCGTTCATTCTGGGCGGCGCCTTCGGTACCATCGTGAAATCGCTGGTTGACGACATCATCATGCCGCCGATCGGCCTCGCACTCGGCAAGGTGGACTTCAAGAATCTCTTCGCGGTGCTGAAGGACGGGACGCCGGCGGCGCCGTATGCGTCGCTCGCGGACGCCCAGAAGGCGGGCGCGGTGACGCTGAACTACGGCGTCTTTATCAACAGCATCGTCACCTTCCTGATCGTCGCCTTCGCCGTCTTCCTCATCGTGCGTGCCGCCAACCGGCTGAGGCCCGCGGAGGCGGTGACGCCGTCGACGAAGGACTGCCAGTACTGCCGCATGCCGATTCCGGTTGGGGCGGTCCGCTGCCCGGAGTGCACCTCGCAGCTGGCGGCGTAGGGGCGGGGGGTTGCGCGGCAGCAGGGTGAGCTTTACACTACAAAGTGCTTTGAGTGCCCCTTGCCCGATCGGAGTCCATGACCTCGCCTCGCCCGCTGTCGCCGGTGCCCGACGAACCGCCCGCGCTCCACGCGCGGGCGATGGACAACCTGTCGTTCATCCGCGACACGATGGAGCGGGCGACGGCGTTCACTGCCGTCCCCGGCTGGGGCGGCGCCGCCATGGGGATGACCGCGCTCGCCGCCGCCGCGGTAGCCGCCGGCCGGCCGGCCCCGCAGGAATGGTTCGGCGTCTGGATCGCGGAGGCGGTGGTCGCGGCGATCATCGGGTCGGTCGCCCTGATCCGGAAGTCCCGGTCGGCGAGGACCCCTCTTCTTTCACAGCCCGGGCGCCGATTCCTGCTCGGATTCGTTCCGCCCATCCTCGTCGGCGCGCTTCTGACCGCGGTGCTCTACCAGGGTGGCCTCTGGCGCGCGCTGCCGGGAACGTGGCTCCTGCTGTACGGCACCGGGGTGGTGACCGGCGGCGCCTTCTCGGTGCCGATCGTCCCGCTGATGGGCCTCTGCTTCATGGTGGCCGGCGCGGCGGCGCTCGCGCTCCCCGCGTGGGGCACCGCGTGGATGGCGCTCGGCTTCGGCGTGCTGCACGTCATCTTCGGCGTGCTCATCGCCCGGAGATACGGTGGCTAGGTCGAATGCAGCACGAAAGGATCCCCGCGGGGCGCCGGCCTCGCCGCTCACGGCCGTGACGGGCGCGGGGAAGGGGGCCGCGCTCGAGCTCGACCGCGTCATCCACGAGCGGATGCGGCTCGCGATCGTGAGCGCGCTCGCCGTGAACGACACGTTGACGTTCAATGAGCTCAAGCGCCTTCTGGACACCAGCGACGGCAACCTCAGCGTGCACGCCCGCCGGCTCGAGGAGGCGGGGTACATCGCCTTCACCAAGTCGTTCGAAGGCCGGCTTCCGCGCACCGAGTACCGGCTCACTGCCGCCGGCCGCTCCGCCCTCGGCCGCTACCTGGATCACATGGAAGCGATCATCAGCGCGACGCGCGACCGCTGAGGCATGCGCTCTCTTTTTTTGGGATCTGACTTTATGGTGCAAAGCACTTTTCTCTCGCACTCGATCGCCGGCCTCCACGTCGGGATCATCATGGACGGGAACGGCCGCTGGGCGACGGCGCAGGGACTCCCCCGAGCGGCCGGCCACCGGGAGGGTGCCGCGGCGGTCCGCCGCGTGGTGGAGGCCGCGCCGGCGAGCGGCATCGGCACGCTCACGCTCTTCGCCTTCTCGGCCGACAACTGGCAGCGGCCGGAGCGCGAGGTCGCGTGGCTCATGCGCCTCTTCCGCGAGTACCTCCGGGCCGAGACGGCGCGCTGCGTGGTGACCGGAGTGCGACTCAGCATCGTCGGCCGGCGCGACCGGATGCCGGCGTCACTGGTCCGCGCGATCACCTCGGCCGAGCAGGCAACGGCGCGGGGCGAGCGGCTCCATCTCCGCATCGCCATGGACTACTCGGCGCGCGATGCGATTCTCCGCGCGGCGCAGTGCCTCCCGCCCGATGTCGTGCCGACGCGCGAGGCGTTCGGCCGGCTGCTCTCGATCGTGGACCACGGCGGCACGGTGCCGCCGGTGGATCTCCTGATCCGCACCGGCGGCGAGCAGCGCCTGAGCGACTTCCTGCTCTGGGAGTGCGCCTACGCGGAGCTGTACTTCACGCCCTGCATGTGGCCCGCCTTCGGCGAGAGCGATCTCGCCGCAGCGCTGGCCGATTTCCACAGCCGCGAGCGTCGTTTCGGCGCACTGCCGGATGCCGCCGACGCCACGCACCAGCCGCTCGTTCACCAGCACGCGAGGAGAGTCTGATGTTTGTCCAGTTCCTGAGGCTCGCGGGAATCGGGGTGTTCTTCCTGACCGGGCTGGCCATCGGGGCCGGCCTTATCGTGGCGGCGATCGCCGCGTTCACCGGCCGGCCGCGGCTGCTCACCGCCGCTGCTTTCGGTACCGCCGCCTGGCTGGCCTGCTACGCGCTGGCCCTCCTGGCCGGGCCCGCGCTCACCCGGCAACGGACACTTGGGCTGGGTGACGAGTTGTCATTCTGCGGGCTGGACTGCCACCTGCATCTCGCGGTGACCGACGTGCGCCGGGACGGCGACGTAGCGGTCCGGCTGCGCTTCCGCAGTGACGCGAAGGCGGCGCCTGAATACCCGTCACACCTGCGAGTCCGGGTTCTCGATGCCGCCGGCCGGCAATACGCACCAGAGCCTGCCGTGGACCTCGAGCCGCTGGCCGCAGGGGCCGAGTATGCGCGAGATCTCCATTTCCGGATCCCCGCCGGGACCACGGCCGAGCGCTTGGTCGCCACCTGGGGGGATTGGCCCGACTATGTCGTGCCAGGCCCCGAGAATGCACTGGTACAGCGCCGACGCTCCATCCTGCTCACCGTGACGGCCGAGCGTCCCTCATGAGCCCGAAGAGTCGGCAGGCGCTCATTCTGCTGGCGGTCGCGCTCGGCCTGGGCGTCGCGGCTGATCTCCTCTCGCGCACGCTGCCCGCGCGTCCGGCCCTCGCATCGTGGATCGTGCTGTCGCTCGTGGTCGGTGTGGCGCTCGAGCGAGGCCGAGTGGTACAGGTGCCGCGAACGTCGTTCGCGCTGGGTGTCGCCGCGCTCCTGTTCGCCTGCGCGCTGATCGGCCGCGACGCGGAACCCCTGTCCGCCCTCAACCTGCTCGCTGCCCTTGCGTGCATTGTGCTGGCGGCACCCCGGGTTGCACCCGCGGGGCTCGGCTCCGCCGGCGTGCTCGACTACGCCCGTGCGGCCGCCGACAGCGCGGCCAATTCGCTCGCGGGGATGCTGCCGGCCGCCGCCGTGGAGGTCGAATGGAATGCGGTCGGCGGAGGCCGGCGCGCTCGCTCCCTCCTGGCAGCCGGGGCGGGACTCCTGGCCGTGATCCCGATTCTGGTCCTCTTCGGGAACCTGTTCAGTCAGGCCGATCCGCTGTTCGACCGCACGATGCGGTGGGTGCTCTACCTGAATCTCGACGCGATCCTCCCGCACGTCGCGACGATCGGCGTTGCCGCATGGCTGACGGCCGGCTTCCTCCGGTGGGCTTTCGTCCGGAGCCCGTACACGCGGTCCGCGGCCCCGAAGGTCGCCGGGGTCGGCATCGCCGCCATCGGGACCGCGACGGGAGCGGTGGCACTGCTGTTCCTCCTCTTCGTTGCCTTGCAGGTGCGCTATCTCTTCGGCGGTGACGCGCTGGTTCGCGGTCCGACGGTGCTCAGCTATGCGGAGTACGCCCGCCGCGGGTTCTTCGAGCTGACGGCGGTGGCCGGTCTCTCGCTGCCGCTCCTGCTCCTGGCGGAGTGGCTGCTGAACAAGGACGATCGGCGCGGCGTGCGAACGTTTCGAGTCCTGGCGGCCGTCGTCGTGGCGTTGCTCTGCGTTATCGTCGCCTCGGCGCTCTTCCGCATGCGGCTCTACGTCTCGGCCTACGGCCTGACGGAGCAGCGGCTGTACGTGACTGCCTTCATGCTGTGGCTGGCTGTGGTGTTCGGCTGGCTCGCGGCGACCGTCCTCCGCGGCCGTCGGGAGGGCTTTGCCGCCGGCGCCCTCGGGGCGGGGCTGGCGTCGATCGTGATCCTCAATCTGATCAATCCCGATGCTTTGATCGCCCGGTCCAACCTGGCGCGGGCCGGCGGCCCCGGCCCGTTCGACGCTGCCTACGTGGCCGGACTCAGTGCCGACGCGCTCCCGCTCGTGGTTGCCGCGCTCCCTGCGCTGGCACCTGCCGAGCAGTGTGCCATCAGCCGTGGGCTGCACCAGCGCTGGAAGGGGGAGCGAGCCGGTGCCGACTGGAACCTGTCGCGGATGCGGGCGGGCCGTGAGCTGGCGCTCGCGCGGCTACCTCTCAGCGCGGCGTGCGGCGGGTCCGGGACGTAACGGTGCGCCGGCCACTGGCGGCTGGGGGCACGGCGGGGAGATCATACCCGGGTGACTTCCCCAGCTACTCCGCGGCGTGCGGCCGCACTCATCACCGGCGGGTCGGGCGGCATCGGCCTGGAGCTGGCCCGCTGCCTGGCGCGCGATGGCCATGAGCTCGTCATCGTGGCGCGCCGGGAGGCAGGGCTTGCCGCCGCCGCCGCCGAGCTGCGGAGTGCCGGGGCCGCCGGCGTGACGACGGTGCCGGCGGATCTGGCCCGGCCGGAGGAGGTGGAGCGACTCCTTGCCACGCTCCACGTCTCCGCCCTCGAGATCGCGATCCTCGTCAACAACGCCGGCTTCGGCACCGCAGGTGCCTTCGCCCGGACCCCGCTCGAGGATGAGCTCGCGATGATCCAGACCAACGTTTCGGCGCTGACCCACCTCACCAAGCGCCTCCTGCCCGGGATGCTCCGGCGACACTCCGGTCGCATCCTCAACGTCGCCTCTACTGCGGCGTTCCAGCCCGGTCCGTTCATGGCGGTGTACTACGCCACCAAGGCGTACGTGCTCTCCTTCTCGCAGGCGCTGGCGGAGGAGCTTCGCGACAGCGGCGTCACGGTGACGGCGCTCTGTCCCGGGCCCACGTCCACGAGCTTCGCGGCCCGTGCCGGCATGGAAGAGACGCGCCTGTTCGCGCGGAACATCACGATGAGCGCGGCAGCGGTGGCCCGGGAGGGATACGCCGGCATGCTGCGCGGGGAGCGGATCGTCGTGCCGGGGGCGGCCAACAAGCTGGTCGCGCAGGCGGGCCGGCTGGTGCCGAGGGCGCTGGTGACCCGCATCAGCCGCCGCCTCAACGAGCACCGCTCCCGGCCCGACTGATCAGAGCCCGATCTGCAGCCCGACGCGTACCCGGCGGGGTGCGCCGGTGAAGAACTGCTCTCCCCGGAAGACGGCGTAGAAGGCCGCTATGGCGGCCCGCTGCTCGGCCAGATCGAAGACGCCGTCCCCGTTTCCGAACCGCTGCTCGGCGCGGATGAGGGATACGCAACTCGGCGCGCCGGGCTGCCCGGACTGCGTGACGTATCCCGCGCAGCCGGACGCGGCCGTGCCCCCGAACCTCAGGTCGATCGAACCGTCGGGCCGATAGAGCGAATTGGCCTTCGCCTCGTTGGCGAAGCTGCTGCTGTCCCCGGCGAAGAACAATTGGGCCTCGAAGGGGCTCGTGGTCGTCCCTGAGACGGAGTACACGCGGAGCACGTTCCGGAAGTTGAGCACGTTGCGGGCGTCCGCGAACGCGGTGAGCGTGCGCCCACCGACGCGGAGTGACTGCGTCACCCGCAGATCCAGCTGCTTCAGTGCAGGCAGGCGTGCGCCGTTGATGAGTACGCCCCCGGCGCAGAAGCCGCCGCCGCTGATCGCCGACTCGTTGCCGAGCGCCGGACACATCGTGTAGGGCAAGCCGCTGGCGTACCGGAAGCCGGCGAAAGCCGCCGTGTTCCTCACGTGGAGCGCCAGCACGGCGGACACCGTATGGGGCCGGCTGTCCGGCGTGATGAACCCGCCAGGCGCGGTGGAGTGCTGGTAGGCATAGCCTGCGGTTCCGGTCAGCGGCCCGGCCCGGCGCTCGATCCGGATCTCGCCGCCCGACACGCGCAGGGAGTCGCTGTCGCTGAACCGGAAGAGGTCCACGCGTGAGTTGTGGCGCGTGGGATCGACGAACGGGGCCAGGCGCGCGTAGGCGCCGCTGGTGCCGCTGCGGTGGAAGACGGCGAGGTCCACGGTCGTGTTGGCGCTCAGCCGGTGGCGGCCGCCGACTTCGGCGATCCAGGCCCGCGCCAGGTCGAGATCGGACCCGAAGAGATACCGGGTATTGGTGATGGCGAGATCGGTGTTGATCCCTGCATAGAGCGCGTTGAAGTCCGGAAGCTGTGCCTGGCTCGAGTAGCCGGCGCGGAATTCCGTCCTGGGGGACGCCTCGTAGGTCATGCGGAATCGGGGCAGAAGCGCGGAATGGCTCTTGTCACGGACGAAGGTGACGAGCGACTCTCCATTGAACGTTCCTGCGTAGCTGGAGATGCGCGGGAACGGCTGATAGCTGTTGAACGTGGGGCTCGAGGCGACGGTGTCGAGCGCATACGGCCGATCGGCGTTGGAGGAGAACCGCTCGTAGCGGATGCCGGCCGAGAAGGTCACCTCGCCGTAGTGGAAGGCATCCTCGGCGAAGAGGCTGAGCGCTCGCGGCGCCACGATGTACACATCCGAGCCGATCTGTGACGTGAGCCCGTGCACGTAATGGTTGACGCTGTAGCGGGTGAGCTCGCCGCCGGCCTGAAAGCGGCTGTTGGGGGAGACCTGCCACTCACCGCTCGCCGTGGCGACCGTTCGCCGCTCGCGGTGCAGCGTCAGAATTCCGAGCGGCCCGCCGCCCTCGGCGAACCCGGTCACGCCGTAGGGGTCGCTGCGGTACTGGGAGATGGTGGAGTACTGGTCGCGGTTCTCGAGGTCGTACGGTGAGCGGCGGGTACCCGGCGTGTTGGCGCGGTAGTTCTCGACCAGCTGCGAATCGACGGGGAAGGTCTTGAAGTCGTACTGGAAGCCCAGTGGTGCGACCATCAGGCCGAGTGACGGATCTCGGCTCGCGCGCTCGCCGGCGGAGCTGAGCGGACCGCCCAGCTGCTGGTCGGTCTGACGCGAGAGGCTGGCGCGAAGCAGGCCGTCGCGGCTCATGCGATGCGTCAGCGTCACGCCGATGAGGTCGCTGGTGAACCCCTCTCCGAAGGCGTTGCTCGGCAGGAAGCTCGTCAGATAGTCGAACAGCCGGCTCTGGTCGCGGCTCCGGAGGCCGATGACGCCGATCGTCGAACGGCCGGCAGCATACTCGGCCTTCAGCAGGACCTGATGGCTGGAAGTGGCGGAGAGTGGGGTCCGGTCTCCCTTGCAGTCCAGCCCATAGTTGGAGGCGATGCCCGGGTTCACGCTGGCGGCGAAGGTGTCGCAGCTTCCCCGCGCGACTGCGTAGTTGAAGACATCGACTTGCGACTCGTCGGCGGTGACGGTCGTGTCGATGCCGGCCCGGACGAAGATCGGCGCCGCGCGCGCGCCGAATCCGGGCTCGGCCGACGCCTGGCCGGTGAGCGCTCCGCCGGCGAAGACCGACAGGCGGCGCCCGATTCCCAGCCCGATCCTTCCCTCGAACCGGTTGAGACCGAGGGAGGAGGCGCCAACGGGGCCGTCCGTCTCGTAGGAGAGCCTGGCACCGCGGTTCGAGCGGGTGCGCATGAGAACGGCGCCCGCGATACCGTTCCCCAGCGTCGCACTCAACGGGCCGGCAAGCGCGGCGGCGTCCTCCACCGAATTGGTGGCCGGCGAGAGCCGGGTCCGGCGCGTGCCGGGCGTCACGGGAATGCCGTCCAGATAGGTGGCGTTGTCCCCACCCGAGCTTCCGCGAAGCGACAGCGCTCCGTCGGCCGCGATGCCCGCGCCCGGCTGGAAGAGCAGGGCGCCCGTCACGCTGTCCACCGGCAACTCGTCGATGAGGCGGCCGCTCATTCCGGTGGGCGATGACGCGGTATCGACTGCCGGGAAGGCCACGGTCGCCTGCGCGGCGGCCGCGCGGGCGGCTCCGATCGTCAGAGCGACGAGCGCGATGCAGCGGGCTGAGGCGGTACCGAACCTGAGGTGGATCATGACTTCTCCGTGAGGGAGTTTCCTTCGCGCCGGATTACCCGACGACGATTTCTGGCTGCCACCGCCGCTGTCGGCGGTGCCGTTCTCGCCGATGCATCCGCGATCGAGCCGTACCGTCTCGACGTCTCGCGACATGACGTCCCGATCACGCGGCTGCCGGCTGCGCTCGACGGGCTCCGCATTGCCCAGATCTCGGACGTCCATCTGCCGGGCACCCCCGATGCCGCGCGCCGCACCGTCGCCGCCGTCGAACGGGAGCGGCCCGACCTCGTCGTACTCACCGGCGACATCATCGAGGGCCTGAGCGACTTGCCGGCGCTCGCGGACTTCGCCTCCGCCGTACCGGGCCGGCTCGGCACCTTCGCCGTGCTGGGAAACTGGGAGCACAAGGCAGGCATCACCCCCACGATCGCTCGTGCCGCATACGACAAGGCGGGGGTCACCTTCCTCTTCAACGAATCGGCGGCGGTCCGCCGCGGCGGTGCGACGCTCAGGCTGGTCGGCTTCGACGACCCCGTCGTCGGCGCGCCCGATCCGGACCGTGCGCTCGCCGGCCGCGCGTCTGACGACATCGATCTCTGGCTCATCCATGGGCCGGCGTACGCGGACACCGTGCCCAGGGGAACGCCGGTCCCGGCGCTGATTCTCGCCGGGCATACACATGGCGGGCAGATCCGCCTGCCCGGCATGACCCTCTATACGCCGCCGGGCTCGGGGCGCTACGTGAGCGGATGGTATCGCGACACTCTCGCCCCGCTCTATGTCTCACGCGGAATCGGGACGGCGACGGTGAGAATGAGGTTCTGCTGTCGGCCCGAGCTGCCGGTCTTCACGCTCCGGAGCCGCTAGCGACCCCGCCGCGGCCGGCGACGCGATCACCAGGGCTGAGTCTCGCCCTGGTAGTCCACGAAACGGCCGGCATCGCGGGGCGTGAGCCGTGCGGCGACCTGGAGCATTCCGCGCACCGACTCCTCCGGCGTCAGGGACGCCCGGGCGCCGCCCATCTCGGTGCGCACCCATCCGGGCGTGATCGCGATTGGAATGATTCCCTTTGCACCGAGCTCGGCGGCGAGCGTGCGCGTCATGATGTTGAGCGCTGCCTTGCTCGCGGCATAGGCATAGTCGCCCGGACCGGTCTTGTGTGACACCGATCCAACGAGTGACGAGAGGTTGAGCACGCGGGCCCGGCCGGCCTCGAGGAGGTCGAGGTAGTGGCGGACCACGAGGATCGGGCCGGCGGCGTTGATCCGGTATACGTCCAGCAACTCGGCGCTCGTCACCGTGGAGAGTGACGTCGCCGCGGGATCCCAGTGCCGGCTCTGATGGGAATAGAGCCCGGCATTGTTGACGAGCAGCGTGATCGCGTCGACGCGGCCGTCGAGTACGCGCCGGGAGTTCCGGATCGACTGCTCGTCGCCGGCGTCCAGCATGGTGATGAGGATGCGATCGGGGCGCTCCCCTGCGAGCGCGGCGAGAGCGTCGGATGGGCGGCGCGTCGCTGCCACGACCCGGTCACCGCGGGCGGAACACTGCCGCACGAACTCGAGCCCGATCCCGGAGCTGGCACCGGTGACGAGCGTGGTCGCGGTAGTCACTCGGTGCCGGCGAGGTTGTACATCGCGCGGAA
>JBLMWC010000077.1:0-8022 GCA_050257015.1 Bacillota bacterium
TCGCCATGTGCTCGTCGGTTTGGACGTGTATGGAGGTCGGGCAGGCGGTCTGGAAGCCAGAATCGGGCCAGCGGGCGCAACCTTTAGCGCACCACCGCCAGATTCTGCAGTCGGGCAGCCAAAGCGGGCCCGATCCCCGGCACTCCTGCGAGGTCCGCGCCGGACCGGAAGGGCCCGTGGCTGTCGCGATACGCCACGATCGCTTGCGCCTTGGCCGGCCCGATACCCGGGAGGCGGTCGAGTTCCCCGGTAGTGGCGCTGTTGAGGTCCAGCGGGGCGCCTGGGGCCGTCGGCGGGCCGGCCGCGGAGGGCGCCGCGGCACGGGGCGGCACCCCGGAAAAGGCGGCGTGGGGAGCGAGTGCCGCCAGCAGCCCGGGCCCGATCCCCGGCACCTGATCGAGCCCCGAAAGACTGCCGAAAGGCCCATGCGCCTCGCGCCAGGCCACGATGGTCCGGGCCAGAGCCGGTCCGACCCTGGGCAGCCGGGCCAGCTCCGCGGCCGGTGCCCGGTCCAGATCCACCTGCTCGCCGGCCCCGAGAGGACGGGCAAGCTGCACGGCGCTATCGCGGTGCGCCACGGCGGAACGGGCCGGAGAATCGGCAAGAATCTGCACGCCGCCCGGCGCCTCGCCCGGCCGGCTGAGCAGGTATCGCACCCCCTGCCCGCTGGCGGCGAGGAGCAGGAGCATGAGGATGGCGCGATGCTCGGCGGGCATGGGGAAGAATGGGGGACGGCGGGCGGAGGGAGGGACCGAAGAAATGCGGGGCGGGGCGGAAGGCGGCGAGCGGGGGGCGAGGGCCCGACGGGTCATTGCGAGGAGCGAAGCGACGAAGCAATCGAGTCGCACATGGCGTCGCCCGGCTCATGAGCGGCGGGCCGCATGAGCGACCCGATTGCTTCGGGCCTGCGGCCCTCGCAATGACCCGTCGGGCCGTCTATTTCGCCGTCCGCACCAGCGCCATCGCCACGTCCCCGACCACGCCAAGACTCGCGGCGCTGATCTTGTCGATCGTGTCCTCGTCGGTGTGCCAGTACGGATAGTCGAAGTCGACCACATCCACCGCGCGGATCCCGGCCTTCTGCAGCTCGACGTGATCGTCGGTGAGCGGCGTGCCCTGCCCTTCCACGAAGACGTTGTCGTGGCCCACCAGCTTCGCCGTCTTCCAGATCATCGTCATGATCTCGGGCGCCGCGATGACCGAGTTCCCCTCGGGGGCGATCTTCAGATCGCGATCCCCCACCATGTCGAACAGCACGGCATAGCTCGGCTTGGCGCCCGGGGGCTGGTGCGTGCCATAGTACCGGCTCCCGATGAGCACGTCGTCCGGCTCGTTGCCGAAGTCGGCGTAGTCCTCGCCGTCCACGAAGAGCAGATCGACGCCGATCCCGGGCGGCGTCCGCTTGAGGGCATCGGCCACGCCCAGCAGGACCGCGACGCCGGAGGCGCCGTCGTTGGCGCCGGGAACCGGCACGTCACGCCGCTTCGCGTTGGGTCCGTCCGAGTACGGCCGTGTATCCCAGTGCGCCAGGAAGAGCACGCGCTCGGTGGCGGCGGGCCGGAAGCGCGCGATGAAGTTGGTCAGCGCAAGGGAATCACCCTTCCGCGTAACGTGGGTCCACTGCTGGACGATCAGGGTGTCGGCCCGGGCTCGCAGGAGACTGTCGAGCCACGCCGCCTCGCGGCGGTGCCCCTCGGTATTGGGCACCCGGGGCCCGAACGCCACCTGCGCCGACGCGTACCCGAGCGCGCGCGCCCCATCGAACTCCTGCGGCGGACGGGCCGGCGCGTCCTGGCAGGCGGCCAGCGAGGCGAGCACGGCGGCGGCGATCTTCAGCGACGACATGGCGGCTCCGGGACGCGAGGACGACCTAGCGATAGTCGCCGGCGAACAGCGACAGCGAGAAGGTAACGAGGAGATAGATGTTCTGCGTCTTGCGGTCGAGGTGCCGGGCATCGTTGATGGAGTAGCCGAGCTCGAGCGTGCCGGTGAGCGTCCGGACGACGTCGGTGCGGAGGCTGGCCCGGACTTCCTGCGTCCGTACGTCCGTCAGCGACTGGCACTCGGGATCGTCCTGCCGCTGGATGCAGCTGAGCGACGTGGTCGTCTGCACCAGCAGCTGTGACTGCACCTGCTTCCGCGCACGGCTGAGTCCCGCCGGCATGCGGAAGTTGTAATTCAGCTGACCGTGGAAGTTGCTCTGATCGTTGCTGCGGTCGGAGCCGTTGTCGGTCTGGCTCTGGTGCGCCGTCGACAGGCCGCCCGACATGCTGATGCCGTTGCGGAAATTGAGCTGCACATCGGGGGCGAAGGTGTTGGACTTGAGCGCGCTGGTGACCGGCGCCCCCCCTTCGCCCCCGGGCTGCGTCGCCGTTCCTTCCCGGCGCCGGAAGCTGGTCGACAGCCCGATCAGCGCCAGCGGCCCGCCGCGGAAGGTCTTGCTCCACCGGACGCTCCCGACCGGCCACTCGCGCTGGTGCGTCTCCGTGAGGATGAGAGCCCCATTCAGGGACTGATAGTACGCCGCGTCCGACAGCGTGTACTGCAGCGTGAAGTTGAGCCCGAACGGGAGGTCGGCGCCCGAGCCGACGGTGCGGGCGTGCTGGTCGGAGACGCTGAGCGCCTGGCTCCCCTCCTGCGAGAGGAAGCGATCCAGGCCGCCGAGTCCGAGCTGATACCCGAGGCCCGGATCGAACGCCGCCAGATCGAAGGTCGAGGTCCGGTTGGTCCGGAGGCTGACGTCCACCGGCCTCACGCGGGTGAGCGACCGCGCGATGCTGCTGCTGTCGCCCAGAAGAACCCGCGAGAGGCGGGCGATGTCCACCGACGCACCCAGCTCGCGGCTCTGCGAATTGTTGAGCGTCTGCGGCAGGATGAACGCGCCCACACTGTCGCCGCCGATCCGGACCAGCGGGCGGCTCGTCAGACTGCGCGAGAGCACGAATCCGCCGCCCATGAGGTACCTGGGCGCGAGCCAGCTGGAGAGGCGCGGGGTGAGCTGCAGCGACGTCGTGACGGTACGGTCGCGCTCGACACCGGCGTCCATGCCGAGGAAGCTCCGGCGCGAGAGCCCGGCGAGGCGACCGAGCGGCGTCGAGTCGGCGTAGTGCCGGAGATCCCGCGTGCTCGTGACATCCCCGTTCAGCGTCAGCATGCCGAGCGGCTGCCAGGTCATGCCGCCCGAATTGCGCCAGAGCTGGGAGAGCGACACCGTCGGCGTGAGGAGCGAGTCGGCGTCCCGCGCGACCGGCACCAGATAGGTGGTCGTGCCGCCGCGGTCGTAGGTGAGCCCGGTACTGAGCCGGAGACTGGTCGGCACCAGGCTGATCATCGGGCTCCGGAGCGCGCGTCCGATCTCGCTCTCGCGGATCCAGCGCGGCAGCCCGCCGACGAGCCCGCCAAGCGGGAGATGCGGGCCGCGCCGCTGGAGCTGGAGATTGTAGTTCGCCAGATACGTCGAGTTCGACGCCTTCGCCTCGGAGAGCTCGGTGCGGGATCGGCCGCGGGTGACGGCGCCGGCCAGCGTGAGCGGGTCGAGGAATCCCTTCGCGAGCCACGAGCTGCCCCGGCGGCTCCGTCGAAGCTGGACCGAGTACGTCGCCGACCAGTTCTCCGGCCGGCGCAGGCCCACGAGGTCGGCTCCGCGGAGATCGGTGCCGGTCAGCAGCTGGGGATCGACGTGACTCCGCGTATACGTCACCGTCGCCGGAATGGCGAAGCCGAGGGCGGGCGGCAGGAAGCGGTCGAGCCGGACGTTGCTGCTCAGCGCCATCGTGTTGTCGGTGCGGTAGGTGGGGACCTCGCCGATCTGGCGGAACTGGCCATCGCGCCGGATGTAGGAGAGTCCGACCTCGCCGACGTCCGAGGCGGTGAGGCGGCCGTCGAAGGCCATCGCCTTGCCGGTCTGCGATACCGGCCGGGTGAGCCGGATGTCGTCGATCCAGAGCTCGGCCTCCGGCAGCAGTCCGTGATCGGCCACCCGGTAGATGCCCCCGGCGACCTCCTGGGCCGCGGCGAGGTTCGGCGGGTTGATCCCCGGGTCCGCCACCTGAACGACGTACCCGCCCTCGCACGCGACGTACGCCTGCGTGTCGGCGCTCCCGCAGGCAGCCGCCCCCGACGCCGGCTCACCCCGGAGCCACTGGCTCTCGAGCTGCGCGCGGAGCCGCCGCCAGACCGAGAGGTCCACCACCATCTCCGGGTCCCAGCTCGTCGAGCTGGCGGGAGCGTGATAGAGGTAGAAGTTGTTGACGTCGCTCCCGACCTTGATGAAGGCCTCGAGGTCCCCGTTCTCCCACCCCTCGCCCCGCCCCCGCACCCACACTCGAAGCTCGTTGTAGTTGAGCAGCGTCTGCGGCCCTGCGGGGAAGCGGAGGTACGCTTCGGCGCGCTGGCCCACGTGGAGATCGCGCGCGATCACCCGCAGCGCCTTCTCGTTGATCTGGGTCCCCAGCCCCTCCTGGCCCACGTCGCGCCGCGCGGTCGCGCCGACGACGCCGGGCGGTGAAGTGTAGCCCAGGTCACCCTGGTTCTCCGTCGAGATGATGGACGCGATCACCTCACCGTTCCCGTCGCCGACGGCGCCGCCGAGGCCGGCGATCGGCGTGTCGGTGCGGCGAACCCACGGCGCGCCGACGAAGCGCATGCGCGCGAAGGCGAAGCGTCCCACCACGTCGGGACCGCCCTGATCGGCTGGGGCCACGACGGTGATCCGGAGCTGCTTGACCAGCCGGATATTCGGCGTGCCGAGCGCGAGGGCGTTGGCCACCGAGAGCGGCACGCGGTACAGCGACCAGCCACCCTCGCGGCCGTTCGCGCCGATCGTCTTCACGCCGCGGTTCGGCACCTTGAACGAGTCGGACACGAGCGGCACCACGTAGCGGTACACGTTGTCGTTCGGGCCGGTCGCGTTGAGCTGGAGATCCCCGTCGAGATCCTCGGTGTCGAGGAAGCCGTTCCCGTTGGTGCAGCGCGCGCTGAGGTCGCCCCAGGGGAAGACGGCGACGGTGGAGGCGAGTTGCCGGGTGCAGAGCGGGAACAGCGGGACGGCCGCGTCTCCCACGATGATCGAGTCCGGCCGGTCCTGGAGGATGCCGACGTCGTCGGTCTCGGCGTTGAAGATGCCGGTGGGCGAACGCTCGGTGTCGAGACGATCCACGCCGACGTACTGGCGGCCGGTGTAGACGCTGTCGCCGGTGGCCACGCTGAGCGATTCCGGCGCGATCGCCACCGCGTCCTCGTTCACCGTCCCGAGGTCGAAGACGAGCTTGATGCCGGCGGAGTCCGCCGAATGCACGTCCGACTGGTAGACCCAGAACTCGAGATACTCCGTCTTCGAGAGATCGAGCCCGGTCGTGCTGAGCGCCGTCACCATCGAGCGCCAGCGGGGGCGGTTGGGCCGCTCCGGCAGTGTCCAGTGCGAGCGGTTGTTGTTGTCCACGATGCCGCCGGCGGTGTCGGCGTGCAGCGTCATCCAGAGCGGGGTCTCGAACTGGGTGCCGGTCCCGGCGAACTGGAAGGTCGTGTCGATGTCCTGCGGCCGGATCTCGACGGCCCGCCCGTCGGGGCCGGCGACCAGGTTCTGCCAGGTGAGCTGAACGGCGTCCGCCGGGTCGAAGGTGAGTCCGAAGATGTTCTCCACGCCGTCGGTGCGCTGGGGCTTGCTGCCGAACTCCCAGTTCTGCTCCCGGAGCGAGACCTGGGAGCTGACGTCGCTCTCGAACTCCTCGAGATACGCGGCGCCCGAGCGGTTCGGGTCCGGCTTCGAGAAGGCGACCTCGGCGTTCACGTCGAAGAGCGACGGTGCGACCGACGGCGTGCTGGTCAGGGCGTTGAGGGCGCGGGTGATCCAGGTCGGCTTGAAGTGCAGCTCGGTGTTGACGCCGGCGATCAGGTTCGCCTTCGCCTCGAAGCCGAGGTGCGGCCGGTTGAACGCGGTCGCCTCGCGCTGGAGCATGCCGATGAAGTTGACGGCGCCCCGCTCGCCGAGCGAGTAGCGGCTGGTGAACCCGAGGATCGAGGTCGGCGCCACCGCGAAGGCGTCCTGCTGCTCGAAGCGCGCGTTGATTACCGCGGTGCTCGAGCCGAAGAGGGCATCCGGGTTGAGGAAGGTGACCCGTCCGGTGGCGTAGTCGATCGAGTAGTCCACGCCGCGCGTGAGCAGGCGGCCGCCCAGCTGCAGCTGCTCGCTGCCGTCACGGATCTGCAGCGCGTTGAGCACCAGCGTGGAGCGATCGCCGCCGGCGGCCGCGTTGTACTGGAGCTGCAGCTGGAAGCGCGACGGAGGCCCCTGGCTCAGGAGCAGATACTGCGGCGTGCGATAGAGCGAGTCCGACCGCTCCGTCGCGGTGAGCCCGGGAGTGTCGGAGAACGGCCGCAGCGTCGGGAAGACGATGTACGACTCGCGCAGCGTCTGCGTGGCGGTCGGATCGCGCGGCCGGGGGAAGAGCCGGTTCTCGCGGTCGAACAGCGTCGGATCGGTCGGAATGGCGAGGCCGAGCAGCGCGAGGTAGCTCGGTGCTCCGGAAGCGGGGCGCTCGGAACGGTTGAGGGTGACACCGACCGACAGCGAGCTCGGCTCGAGATCGGTCCCGGCCACCCGGTAGATCTGCCGCATCTCGTGGTAGAACGTGCCGAGCGTCGGATCCTGCGCGGGCGCGGTGATGAGCTCCAGCGTGTCCACCGCCGCCGGGTTGTCCTGGCTCGGGTAGGTGCCGACGGTGTTCCCTGCGGCGGTCACGTAGCTCACCGCGAGGTAGTCGTGGGGATCGAGCTTCGACGCGAGGGCGAACCAGACGCCGGAGGGATCGACGTAGTAGTCGGCGCCCTGCACCAGCAGCTGCCAGCGCGCCCCCTCGTTGGGGGCCTTCACGCCCACCACCTGGTCCGCGGCGGTCTGGTCATGGTTTCGCGCGAAGGCGCCGAGTCCGGCGAGGTTCGGGTCCACGCCGCGGTTGGCGCCCGAGCGGTACAGGTACACGCGAAGCTGGCTCGGCTTCAGGTTCGCGGGGATGGCGGCGGCATCCATGTTGAGCACGTCCAGCGCCGGATAGCCGGGCAGGCGGCGGGGATCGATCACCCAGAAGAAGCGCCCGCTCTCGAAGTCGAGGTCGCGCACCTGCCGCGACTGAGGCTGGCTCGACTCGGTGCCGCCGATGGTGTAGGTGCGGGTGGCGAGCGCGCTTCCCTTCTGGGTGGCGGCGAGCGCCTGGAACTGCATCGGCCCGACCTCGAAGGTCGCGTTGACGCCGAAGTTGTTGGAGGGGATCGCGGCGGTGAGGAACCGGGACGGCGGCGGCCGGAACGTGACGGTGCCGACCTCGACCCGGCGGACGACCTCGTCCTCGAGCCCCTGATAGTAGACCTGGATGTTGTTGTTGGCGGTGAAGTCGCGCTCGGAGTTGTAGTCCACGTTGACGTGGACCCGCTGGCCGATCAGGCCGCCGGCGCGCGCGTTGATGTTGTTGTCGAGGTGCGGCGGCTTGATGCCGCTCCCGCGGCACCCGGAATTCGGGTCCAGCAGCTGCGCGCCGGTACAGCGCAGATTCCGGATCCGCTCGGTCCGGATGTCGAGCGTGGCATTGCCATCGATGGACAGATCGACATACTTCTCGGACAGCCCAAACGCCCCCTGACGCTCCGGCGCGCCCTGATCCGGACGGGCCACCAGCGGCATCCCGTAGATGACCGCCTGGCGCCGCTCGAAGTCCCGCTTGAGCCGGGCCGAATCGACGGCCCGCGCGACGGCGCTGTCGAACCGGGCCCCGAACCACCGCTGCTGCAGGACGGCGGGCGTCCGGAGCGTGAGCGCCGGCGGGGGGAAGCTCACGCGGACTCCCACGGCGTTGCCACTGTCCGCCTGCGCGGTCAGGAGACGGGGTACCGTGAGGGGCACCGCAACAAGAAGGAGGGCGACCCTGAGGCGCGCCGAGCTAGGCAAATCGATCCGATTCGGGTTTACAGGTGGATGGCGCGAGGAAGCGGAAATATAATGGCCGTGCGACTGATTCGCAGATACATCCT
>JBLMWC010000078.1:0-16905 GCA_050257015.1 Bacillota bacterium
GCGATGCCGAGCTGCTGACGGCGCGCGCCCGGACGGCGCGCGTGGTCGTCCCCGGATGGTCGCACCAGCTCTCCTATCGCGCGGGAGGCCGGAGCTTCGAGGGCGAGGTCGTGGGGACGGTCCCCGGCTACGCCGTGATCAACGACATCCGTCCGCTGGTGGGCCGCTTCCTGACCGACCTCGACGTCAGCCGACAGAGCCGCGTCACCGTCCTGGGATGGAAGTATGCCGACTCGCTCTTCGGCGCCGCGCCGCGGGCCCTCGGCCGACTGGTCGAGCTCGGGGGGAAGCGGTACACCGTCGTGGGGGTGCTGGTGCGCGAGGAGTTCCGCTTCGCCTCGTGGGCGGACAATGCACTCGAGTACCGCAATGAGCGGGCGTACATCCCGATCTCGACCGCCGTCGCCCAGCACGGCGGCGACGATCAGCTCGATTTCATGACGGTGAAGGCGCGGTCGGAAAGCGGAGTCGCGTCCGCCGAAGGCGAGCTCCGGTCACTGCTCTACGCGCAGCACGGCGTCGAGGACTTCGACATCACGCCGTCGGGCGCCAACGCCGGGAAGCAGACCGGGCAGTTCCTGCTGCTCTTCAACTTCATCTTCCTCGTCGTCGGCACCGTGTCTCTCTTCACCGGCGGCGTCGTGATCGCCAACATCCTGCTCGCGTCGGTGGTCGAGCGGGTACGGGAGTTCGGCACCCGCATGGCGCTGGGCGCGACCGGCGCCGGCATCTTCGCGCAGGTGCTGGCCGAGGTGCTGGTGGTGACGCTGATCGGCGGCGCGCTCGGTCTCACGCTCGGGGCGGGACTGACGGGCGTCGTCGGCCACTTCATGAAGATGCCGGCGGTGGTGAGCCCGGGGATCGCTCTGCTCGCTTCGGCCACCGCGCTCGTTGTAGGGCTCCTGGCGGGGCTCTTTCCGGCGCTTCGCGCGGCGCGGCTCTCGCCGGTGGAGGCACTGCGCTATGGGTGAGCTGATCGTGGACGCGCTCCGGGAGATCGCAGCCCATCCGCTGCGCTCGCTTCTCACGCTGTCGGGGATCGTCTTCGGCGCGGCGTCACTCGTTTCCATGACGTCACTGGCGCGCGGCCTCCAGACGATGGCCTATGAGGATCTCCGGAATCTCGGCTTTCCCCGCAGCTACTTCGTGAGGGACCGCGGGCCGCGCAGCGACGCCCGGACCGCCGCGGCACTCCAGGCGCCCGGTCTCCGTCTCGGCGACCTCGCCGCGCTTCGCGCCATGCCCGGTGTCGAGAGCGCGCGGGGGCTCGCCACCGCGACCGACCGGATCGTCGAGGGTCCGAGGGAGCGCCGCAGTGTCCGGGTGGAAGGGGTGGATGTGGGGTATCTCGAACAGCGGAGCTTCCGGATCACCGGGGGCCGCGGCCTCTCCCCGCTCGAGGTCGGAGGCGCGGCCCGCGTCGCGGTCGTGGGGGTCTCGCTGCTCCACGATCTCTTCGGGGACGTGGACCCAATCGGCCGGGAGATCAAGGTGGACGGCATCCGGTTCCGGGTGATCGGCGCGCTCGAGCCGATGCGCCTCGGGATGGTCCCCGCGAACGTCACCAGCTACGGGCGCAGGGTCTACGTCCCGTACACCTACCTGAGCCGCTACTACGACGGCGAGGGACGGATCGGACGGATCCTCGTGACGGCGCGTCCCGACGCCGATTTCGCGAGCGTCCTCCAGGCGGGGACGGCGCTGGTCCGGCAGCGACACGGCGGAGCCGACGACTTCGAGATCAGCAACGAGGCGGCGGACGTCATGAGCGACCTGGCGATGGCCGACGGCGTACTGGGCGGGTGGAACGGGGTGATGCTCGCCATTTCGATCGTCACGCTGCTGGTCGGTGGAATCGGCTTGTTCAGCGTCCTCCTGATCTCGGTTCGGGAGCGCGTCCGCGAGATCGGCGTCCGCAAGGCATTGGGCGCCGACGATTCGGCGATTCTTCAGCTCTTCCTGGCCGAATCGCTGACGCTGGCCGCGCTCGGCGCCGTCCTCGGCGTGGCGGGGGGCGCCGGGTTGATCGTGGTGACCAAGCTGATCGGGGCTCACTTCGGCAAGGCATTCGTGATCCCGATCAGCGTGCCGGGGGTGCTCACGGCTGTCGGGTTCGCCCTGGTCGTCGGCCTTGCCTTCGGCTGGTACCCGGCCCGCCGGGCGGCCCGACTCGACCCGATCCAGGCGATGAACGGGCTCTGATCCCGGGCCGGGTGTTGCGCTTCCGGCCGGGGAGGAGAGATTACCGCTGAGGCTCGGCGCCCGCGGGCATGTGGTCATGCGGCGACCGGCGCCCAGTTGCTGGGAGTCGTGCATGGTCGCGGATCGTGAAGTGCCTGGTCAGGGCGTGTGGGCGCGGGTCGCAGGACCGCTCGTCACTCTGCTCGTGTGTGTGTCCCTCTGGCTGCTTGCCTACCTGGGCGTCGTCCGCCTGGTTCCGGCGCCATTCCTGTGTCTCGCCGTGGTGTTCGCAGCGCTCCGCGGCCGCCTTGTGGGTGGCATCGCAAGCGCCGTGATCGCAATGGGCTACGCGATCGTGGCGCCAGCGCTCGTGGGCAGTCCGCCGGCGCCGCCGACGATGACCGACCTCATCGCGTTCGGCGTCCTCCTCCTGGCGCTCGTCTTCCTCGTTTCCTCCCACGTTGACTGGCTCTATGCTCGCGTCGAATCGGCGCTCGCCGCCGCTTCCACCGCGGAGCGCCGCGCGTCGCTCGTCACCGGTGACGCGGCGCGCCGGGCAGCGGAGACCGCGGAGGCCGGCCGGGTGTACGAGGAGCTCCGGCAGAAGGCCGACCGGGACGCGGAGGTTCTCGAGATGCTCGAGGCGGCGCTGGATGCGGTCGCCCAGGGAGTGGCGGTGGTGGATCAGCAGGCCAACCTCGTCTGGTGGAACCGCTCGCTCGCCACGATGAGCGGCATTCCGCTGGAGCAGCGTGGGGCCGGCGGGTCGTCCCCGGCGGCGCCGTTTCTCGATCGCGACCAGCTGATTCGGACCCTCGTCGCCGGCGAGACGGCCACGCGCCTGACCGGCTCCGGCAACGGCAACGGTGAGACGACCGAGACCTACGTCGAGCAGTACTCGCGGGTGGAGACCCCGCACGGCGGGCGCTTCGTGGCGGTGACGGTTGCCCAGGTGATGCCGCGGGGGAACGGGGCTGTGTCGGCTCCGCCGCCGGCGTCGGCCGAGGGGGCGCCGGCCGCAGCCGCTGGCCCGTCGCCCGATCCGACGGTGTTCGATGCCGAAGTCATCGACACGCTCCGCGCGCCGCTCGCCGCGATCCGCGAGTACGTCTGGTTCATGGTGGCGGGACCGGATGAGCCACGCCGTCGCGCGAACGACGAGTACGGCAGCCGGGTGCTCGGCGCCACCCAGCAGATGGATGACCGGATCCAGGCGCTGCTGGAGTACTCGCACGTTCTCCGCGGTCCGGTGAAGATGGGCGAGGTCCAGCTCGACGAGGTCGTGCGTGACGCGCTCCAGGGTCTCGAGCCCGGCCTCAGCACCAGCGGTGCGCGCGTGCGCATCGTCGCCCAGCCGGCCCCGGGGCCGGTCGCCGGCGACCGCCAGCTCCTCACGCTCGCCGTCACCCACCTGATCGGCAACGCGATCAAGTACGTACCGCCTGACGTCCCGCCGCGCGTACTGGTCTGGATGGAGCAGGTGGATGGCCGGGCGCGGCTCTCCATCGAGGACAACGGCATCGGCATCCAGAAGGGCGAGGAGCGGCGGCTGTTCCGTCTCTTCGAGCGTCTGCCGGAGGCGGAAGCCTATCCGGGAAACGGCGTCGGTCTGGCGGTGGTGCGGGCAGCGATTGAGCGGATGGGCGGACGGGTCGGCGTGCAGTCGGAGCCGGGCTGGGGAAGCCGGTTCTGGGTCGAGCTCAGGGAGGCGGCGTCGAGCGGGAAGCCGCTGGCGGCGCCGGCGGTGGCTGGCGAGTTGCCGCCGATCACCAGGCCGGAGGGGTCGTCGTTCGCGGGGATCGGCGAGGATGAATGGCGGCCGATTTGAGGTGTAGTGCGATACTTATGTCGTAATAGTGTCGCACTGATGTATTGAAAAGTTGAGGTCGATTCCCCTGGAGCCGGTTCCGGCGCAGTCTCGCGCTTGCCCGGTTCCGGGGTTTCTGGTATTCTGGATTTTCGGGTTTTGTTCGGTACTGTGATCCGGTCTTCCGTGAGCCGATGAGCCGATTCTCCACTGCGCGCGATCTGCTCGCCACCCGGTTTCCCGATGCGCTTCCCGAAGCGCAGCGGAGCTGGAGCTCGGTGCCGATCGGGATCGCGGCCCTCGACCGGATTCTTCCGAGCGGCGGGTTCCAGCGTGGGCGGCTGTCGAACTGGATGCCGGCGATCGGATCGGCGGCGCTCCTCCGGGCGGCCTGTCACCACACCGTCGCGGGCGGGGAGCGGGCGGCCTGGATCGACGCCCGGCATACGGTGGCCGGCGCCTGCTGGCGGGCGGCGCCGGTCCTCGTCCGCCCGCCCAATCCCGTGGCCGCGCTCCGGGCAGCCGAGGAGCTGGCCCGCTCGGGTGGTTTCGCGCTGATCGTGCTGGATGGTGCCGAGCCGGAGACGACCGAGCTGGTGCGGCTCTCGCGCGCCGCCCGGGAGGGGTCGGCGGCGCTGGTGCTGCTGAGTCGGGTGACGGCGCTCGCCACGCTCCGTCTCGTCTCCCGACCACTCCTCGGCGAGTACGCCTGGCGGCGGAGCCTGGTGGGCGACGCCGACGAGATCCGCTCGGTGCGGGTGCAGGTGGAGGCGCGCGCGTCGGGATGGTTCGCGCAGGAAACGATCTCTCTTTCGCTGTGGCGTGATGACCTTCGTCTGTCTGTCGAGACTGGCCGGCCCGACCGGCGCGGGGAGCGCCGCTGAGGCACGGGCCGCCGAGCTGGCGCCGCGGCTGCTCACCTGCGCGCCGCGGGTGCGGGCGGAGGCGCGTGGCCTGATCTGGGCCGATGCCCGCGGCCTGCCGGCGCGCCCGCTCACGGTCTCGCTGCTGGAGCTGCTGCGTGAGCGGGGCGGCTGCACCGGGCCGCACGCGGGAATCGCGCAGGTGCCCATCGCGGCGGAGGTGGCTGCGCAGTCCGGGCGCGACGAGATCATCGAGGTGCCGGCCGGCGGCGAGCGCGAGTTCCTCGCGCCCCACGAGGTGGGGGTGCTCTCGCCCGATCCGGCGCTCGCCCGGCTGCTCGAAGGGACCGGCATCGAGTTCTGCGGCGATCTCGCACGGCTGGATCAGGCGGCGGTCGAGGTCCGGCTCGGCCGTGACGGCGTGGCGCTCTGGCGGCTGGCCCGCGCCGACGACCCGCGCCGGCTCTTCGATCCCACCATCCGTCCGCTGCCCAACGCCTCGCTCGAATGGACCGATTACGCGTTGCGCGATCCCGAGCGGCTGCTCTTCGCCATCAACGGCCTGGCCGGCACGGTGTGCGCCGGGCTCCGGGAGACAGGGCAGGGCGCCACCGCGTTCACTCTCGCCTTTGCGCTGGCCAGCGGTGCCACCGTCGAGCAGCCCTTCAGCCCTTCCCGCGCCAACGCGAGTCAGCGGACCTGGATGCGGCTCATTCGCGACGTGCTCGAGCGGATCGTGTTGCCGGACGCGGTGGTCGGCGTATTTCTGCGGGTGGATGCGGCGGCGCGCTCCGAGATCGTGCAGGGCGACATCCTCGACCGCGGCTTCGGCACTGCGCAGGTGGCGGAGGAGGCGCTGGCGCGGATCCTCGACCAGGGAAGCGTGGTGGTGGCGCCGGACAATTCCCGGCATCCGGTGCTGGCGCGGCGCACTCGCTGGATCGAGCAGCCGCCCGCCCTCGTCTGGGCCCGGCCCCAGATCGCTCCGGAGGACACCGAGCCGGCGCTGGCGCTGCACCTCCGGCCGGAGCCGGAGCCGATCGAGGTGGCGACGGTCGACCGCCGCGGCTTCGAGGCGCCGCTCCGCTACCGGGGACGCGAGGACGGCTGGCACGAGCTCGTGTCCGCCTCGGGTCCCGACTGCATCTCGGGCGGCCAGTGGGAGGATCCCTACGCCTGCGAGCTCTACTGCTGCGTCCGGCGGGACGGCGCCATCGTCCTCCTCTCGCGTGACGCGCGCGCCGGGGAGTGGCAGGAGATCGGGGAGTGGCGGTGAGATGGACTTCGTAGAGCTCCGGGCCCATACCGCGTTCTCGTTCGGTGACGGGGCCGTCACGCCGGAAGCGCTGGCCGCGCGGGCGGCGGAGCTCGACTATCCCGCCATCGGGCTGACCGATACCGCAGACTTCGGCGGGATTCCCCGCTTCGTGCTCGAGGCCCAGCGCCGGGGCGTGAAGCCGATCGTCGGCGCGGAGATCGAGGTGGACGGCCACCCGATGGCCTTCCTGGTCGAGACGGCGGAGGGGTACTGCAATCTCGCCGCGCTGGTGACCCGCGCCCGGGTCGGCGAGCTGGCCGGATGGGATCGCGAGCATCCCCGGACGCGCCGCGGCCGGGCGTCACTCACCAGCGCGCAGGTGGCCGAGCGGAGCGCCGGCCTCATCGCGCTCACGGGGCCGCCGTCCGGCGAGCTGGGTGCGCACCTGCTGGCCGGCCGGCGGGACGATGCCGCCCGCGCGCTGGCGCGCTGGCGCGAGGTGTTCGGCGACCGGCTCGCCGTCGAGGTGCAGTTTCATCGGGCGGGCGTGCACGAGACGGCGCTGGTGGATGCCCTGATCGAGCTGGCGGAGCGCCAGCGGGTGCCGTGGGTTGTCTGCCGCGATCCGCGCTATCTCGACAACACGAGCCGGCTGGTGCACGACATGCTCACGGCGCTCCGCGCCGAGCGAACGCTCGACGAGGCGGCCCACGCCGGCGTGCTCCTGCCGAGCGGGCACTGGCGCCTCCCCCGGCGGGAGGAGATGGCGCGCGAATGGGCCCGGCGGCCCGAGGGGCTCGTCGTGAGCGCCGCGATCGCGGACCGCTGCCGCTTCGAGCTCGAGTGGATGCGTCCGCCGCTCCCCCATTTCCCGGTACCCGAGGGGCACTCGGACATCTCGTGGCTCCGCGCCTGCGTCGAGGCCGGCGCGCGCGAGCGCTGGGGCGAGATCCGGGCCGAGCACTGGGCCCAGCTCGGCCACGAGCTCACGGTGATCGAGCGGCTGGGCTTCTCCGGCTTCTTCCTGGTGATGTGGGACGCGGTGCGGAAGGCGCGCGAGCTCGGCATCCTCTGCCAGGGGCGAGGGAGCGCCGCCAACTCCGCCGTCGCCTACTGTCTCGGGGTGACGGCAGTGGACCCGGTGGCCAACGGGCTCCTCTTCGAGCGCTTCCTCTCCGACGCGAGAGTGGACGGCCAGACCGAGGCGCCCGACATCGATCTCGACATCGAACACGACCGGCGGGAGGAGCTGCTCGATTACGTCTACGGCCACTACGATCGCACCCGCGCCGCCATCACCTGCGTGGTGCAGCACTACCGCGCGCCCAACGCACTGCTCGACGCGATGCGCGCCCTGGGCTATCCGGTGGAGCTCGCACATCAGCTCTCGAAGCGGATGCACTACGCCGAGGCGGCCGACGGCGCCGAGCTCCTGCGGAAGGGGCTGGCGACGCAGTTCGGGCTCGTGCTCGACGACGCGCGCGGCCGGACACTGCTCGCGCTCATGCGCGGCTGCGACGAGCTGCCGCGACTCCGCTCGACCCACGTCGGCGGCTTCGTGCTGTCCGCCGCTCCCCTCGGCGACTACCTCCCCATCGAGCACACCACGATGGGCCGCACCATCATCCAGTTCGACAAGGACGACCTGGATTCGATCGGCGTCCCCAAGTTCGACTTCCTCGGCCTGGGCGGGCTCTCGCTGGTGCGGCGCGCCTTCGACGCGATCGAGGCGCGCACCGGTACGCGGCCCGCGATCTACCGCCTTCCGCCCGACGATCCGGCCACCTACGAGCTCATTTCCCGCGGCGACACGATCGGCACCTTCCAGATCGAGAGCCGGGCCCAGATCGCCTCCATCCTGCACACGAAGCCTGAGCGGATCTACGATCTCGTGGTGCAGGTGGCGCTGATCCGGCCGGGGCCGATCCAGGCGAAGTTCGTGCATCCCTACACCCGGCGGCGGCGCGGCCAGGAGCCGGTGACGTACGCGCATCCCGCGCTGGAGCCGATTCTCCGGCGCACGCAGGGGATTCCGATCTTCCAGGAGCAGGCGATGGCCATCGCCATGCGGCTCGGCCGCTCCACCGCGGCGGAGGCAGACGCGCTCCGCCGCGCCATGGGACATCAGCGGAAGAGAACGCGGCTCGCCGCGGCGCTCGATGCGCTGGAGCGGCGGATGGCGGAGCACGGAGTCGCGGTCGATGTGGCGCACCAGATCCGGGAGGATCTCGAGAGCTTCGGCAACTACGGGTTTCCCGAGTCGCACGCCTGGAGCTTCGCGCTCATCGCCTACGCCACGGCGTATCTCAAGTGCCACTATCCGGCCGAATTCTTCATGGCGATCCTCAATGCCTGGCCGATGGGGTTCTATCCGCCCTCCACGCTGATTCACGATGCACGGCGCTCGGGGGTCGAGGTGCGGCCGCCCTGCATGCGGAGCGGCGCGCACGAGTGCACCATCGAACCGGCAGCCGATCCCGGACGCCCCGCGCTGCGCGTGGGATGGCGACACATCCGCGGTGTCGGTACCCGGACGCTCGACCGGCTCGATGCCGCGCGCGCGGCCGGACCGTTCGACTCGATCGCGGATGTGGTGCGCCGAGCCGCTCTGGTCCGCGCGGAAGTGCTGCATCTGGCGGAGGCCGGCGCCTTCGCCGCATGGGAGGCGGACCGGCGGCGCGCCGCCTGGGAAGGGCTGCATGCCGCAGGCGACGTGCTCCCGCTCGCGCCGATGTCGAAGGACACGTACGAGCCGCGGCCGCTCTCGCGGAACGAGCTCATCTTCCTCGACTACCACAGCACCGGCACCAGCGTGCTGGGCCATCCGATGGATGAGGTGCGCGGTCGGCTCCGCGCCGCCGGCGCGCTCGACAGCCGCGATCTGCTGAGCCTGGAAGGGCGCCGGGAGATCCTGGTCGGCGGGTTGGTGACGATCCGCCAGCGCCCGGTGAGCGCCAACGGCACCGTCTTCCTGCTGCTGGAGGACGAGCATGGGTTCATCAACGTGATCGTGCCGGAGAAGATCGCGGCGGAGTACGCGGAGGTGGTGAAGTTCGCGCCGTTCGTGGTGGTGCTGGGCCGCTTCGAGCGTGACGGCGAGGTCCGGAATGTCGTGAGCCGCCGCCTGAAGGAGCTTCAGGTCCGGCGGCTCACGCACACGGCGAGGAGCTTCCGCTAGGACTGACCCATCCCTCCGATCCCGCCCAGCACCTTCCCGAGGATGCCGCCGAGCATCCCGCCGAGCTGGGGATGCTGCTCGACGGCGCGCTGCGCCGCCTCCTGCTGATTCTGCTGCAGCACCTGCGGCAGTTCCTCGGGCGTGGTCCCTTCCTGCTTGTGCTTGCGGGCCAGCGCCATGAGCACCACCGGCGCGAGCAGCATCAGCAGCTTGCCGGTCTTCTCCGGGCTCAGCGTGCTGGCCTTGCTCACCTGCTGCTGCACTTCCTCGTGCCGGTTGCCCAGCATGCGGCCGATCACGCCGCCGCCGCCAGCGCCGCCGTGGAGAAAGCCGGAATCGGCCGCGGGAGTCTCCGCCTGGGTCTGGATCGCCTGGTGAATCGCCTGCGCGCCGCCCGGCTGCGCGGCCTGACTCGCCATCCCGCCCATGACCATCGGCAATGCCGCCGCGACTGCCGCCTGCGCCTGCTCCGGCGGAATCCCCAGCTGCTCGCTGATGCGCTGGATCCCGCCGGGACCAAGGTGCTGCTGCACCATGTCGAAGATCGAGCTCACTTGTCACCTCCGGACGTCTCTTCCCCGCTGGCCCGCTCCCGGTCCCGCTCGGCCTCGCCCCAGGTTGCTTCGCCCTCGAAGTCGTAGCCCTCGTGGCCGACCGCGCCGGATGTGGTGCCGGTCCCGTGTCGGATCCAGTCGCCGTAGCTCGGCGCGTCGTCGGAGGAGCCCTCGCCCTTGTAGATCCCGCCGGCGAGCGTGCCGAATCCGCCTTCGCCGCCGGTCCCGCCGTCGATATGATCGGGCTCGTCGCCCCGGTTGGGATTGATGTCCGCGTCGTGCGCCGGGCCGCCGTAGCGGCCGCCGATGTTGGTACCCCGCTCGCCCTCGGTGGAGAAGACGTCGGCGTCGTCGCCCAGCGCACCCACCGGATCGGCGACTCCCTCGCCGCGCTCCAGCAGCTGGCCGCCTGCGCCGGCCGCGAAGCGGCTGCGCCGCTCGGGGCCGGTCCACTGTCGTGTCGTCATGCGCCGCCGCTCCTCGCGAGGCGCTTCATCGCTCGCCATGAAAGACCTCGTCGTTGTTGTTGGCGATCGAATAATGGGGGGCACGCGGGATGGTGCGGTGTGACGGGTGACCCGATACGCGCACACCATCTTCTGCGGGAACCGGCGATCAGGCGAGCACCCTCCCCACGAGCGGCAGCGAGGCCTGCGAACTGCTATTCTTGCAATCGGGCTCTGCCGGTCCTCGCACGGGCATCCGGAATCAGCCGAGCTGCCGGAAAGCCTTCTCTTGGTTGACGGTGCGACGCCGCGTACCACAGGACATGGAGACCTGCGATGAATCGGATGCTGACAGTGCTCGCGGTGGGGGTGACGGCGTGTGCACACAGAATGTCGTTGCCGGCAGTCGCACCGACGCGGCTGACCGCGGACATCGATACCGTCCTGGCGCGGTTCGCCGCCGTGAACGGCTCGCCCGGGCTCGGTGTGGTGGTGGTTCGGGACACGCAGATCGTCTACCTGAAAGGCGCCGGCTACGCCGATGCAGAGCGGCGCATCCCCTTCGACGGGAATACCGAATTCTACATCGCGTCGACCACCAAGGCGTTCACCGGCCTTGCCGCAGCCATTCTCGCGCAGCGCGGCGTGTGGAACCTCGATGCGCCCGTGAGCCGCTATCTGCCGGAGCTTCGGCTCAAGGAGCCGCTGGATCCGGACTCGATCACCATTCGAAGCCTGCTGACGCACACGCACGGCATCGCGGGCGGCGTCGTCGATACGCGCCTCGCGTTCACCGGCGAATACGAGGGTGATGCCGAGCTGATCCGGCTGCTCGCCGAACACTCGGCGCTGCCGACCGGGCGTGCCTATGCCTACAGCAACCTCGGCTACAATGTGGCGACGCTGGCGATGGATGCGGTCACGAAGAAGAGCTGGAAGGATGTCCTGCAGGACGAGATCTTCACGCCGCTGAAGATGACGCATACCACGGCGTATGTCTCACACGCTGCACGCGAGAAGATTGCGGTGCCGTACCGCGCGACCCCGCGCGGCTTCGCAGTTACCCGTTTCGGCAAGACCGATGCGAACATGCAATCGGCGGGCGGGCTGGTCACCACCCTCGGCGACATGGGAACCTGGCTCGAGCTGCACCTGAACGATGGACGAATCGACGGCCGACAGGTGCTGCCCGCGGCGGCCGTTCGCGAATCGCACAAGGTGCTCGTGACTGCGCAAGGGCGGGGCAGGCCGTGGCAGCAGTTCGGTTATGGGCTTGGCTGGCAGATCTCGCTGCGGGGAAGCGATACGCTGTTCGTCCATGGCGGCGGTTTCGCCGGCTACGCGACTCACATGTCGTTCTTTCCGGCGGCGGACGCGGGCGTTTCCGTGATGGCCAACAACAGCGAAATCGGCGGCGGCATCGTCGACTTGCTGGCGAGCGCGATCTACGACGTGCTGCAGGGGAAGCCGCCGGTGACCCGCGATTCGATGGCCGTGCTGGCGTCATTCATCCAGGGGAGGCGCGAAGCCATGGCGGCCGAGCTGGCGCGGCGCGCCGCGCGGCCTCAGACACTTCCGTTTCCGCTGGCCGCCTATGTCGGGACGTATCGCAACCCGGCGCTCGGCACGGTGCAGATCATCGAGGGCGATGGCCGCCTGGAAGCCCATTTCGGCGCGGCCTGGAGCGCGGTCGAAACGTACGATGCGACGAAGAATCAGCTGCGCGTCGAACCGTTCGGATCGGGCGAGGTCCTGACAGTCACGATGCAGGGCGGCCGCGCCGCTGCCCTGAGGATGGGACCGCTGGTCTTCACGCGCGTGCCGTAGCCCCGCCGCGGGGGACGCGGCGGCTGCTCCGTTTCAGAACCGGAAGACGCGCCGGAGCGTCCGCTCGACGCGGCGCGCAATCTCCTCGAGCTGCAGGTCGAACGTCTCACGGTGGTCCTGGCACACCTGGGCCGGCTCCGTGCCGGTCCGGAACCATTCCCGCTGGGTGACCGGACACCATTCGTTGGCCAGCATCCCGTTGGTCGCGTCGATCGTCACGCTCACCAGACCGGCGGGCACCCGCCAGCCGGCGCCGACGCCTTCCCGCCAGCCGCGCAGGTAGAAGGAGGCCCAGGCCGGAGCCGCGAGCCGGCCGCCTGAGGCACCGTCGCCCAGCGAGCGCGGCGCGTCGTAGCCGAACCAGAAACCCGCGACCAGCGTCGGCGTATAGCCGACGAACCAGACGTCATTCCCCTCGTTGGTGGTGCCGGTCTTCCCCGCGACCGGGCCGCGCACACCGAGGTCGCGAATGGTGCGGCCGGTGCCGCCGTCCACCACCGACTGGAGCATGGAGGTGAGCTCCCAGGCGTCGCGCTCGTCCATGATGCGCACACGCTCGGCGACCGGCCGCTCCCAGAGGATGCGGCCATCGGGCGTCTCGATCCGCCTGACGATTGACGGACGCACGCGGAAGCCGCCGTTGGCGAAGGGCGCATACGCCGACACGAGCTCGAGCGGCGTCACGTCGAGCGCACCCAGCGCGAGCGACGGCAGCTCCTGCATCGGCGCCCCGATCCCCGCCTTCCGGGCCGCGTCGATCACGCGGCGGATCCCGACCACCAGACTCAGCCGTACCGTGGCCGCGTTGGCCGAACGCATGAGTGCGCGCCGGAGCGTCACCGGACCGGCGTAGTCGTCGCCGTAGTTCGTTGGCGCCCACACCGTCCCGTTCTGCTCCAGCTCGATCGGCTCGTCATCGAGAATCGTCGCCGGGCTCATGCCCGCGCCCAGCGCCGCCGCGTAGACGAACGGCTTGAAGGCCGAGCCGGGCTGGCGGCGGGCCGAGAGCGCGCGGTTGAACCCTCCCTTGGCGTAGCGCCGCCCGCCCACGAGAGCGCGGATCTCGCCGTTCCGCGGATCGATCGCGACCATGGCGCCTTCGACGCCGTCATCGCCGGCGTCGGTCGCGCGCTCGATGGTGGCGGCCTGGCTCCGGACCGCGAGCTCCGCAGCGCGCTGGGCCCGGCCGTCGATCGAGGTGCGGACCACGACATCCTGACCGTGGGTCCTGTCGCCCAGCACGGAATCCACGAAGGCGCGCACCGGGTCGAGCACGGTGGACGCGTCCTCGGCGGGGTGCCACTCGTCCTCGGCCAGCTCGAGCGGCTCCTGCTCGGCCTCCGCGGCCTGTTCGGCGGTGATGTAGTGCTCCTGCGCCATCAGCGCGAGGACGACGTTCCTCCGCTCCACCGCGCGGTCCGGATGGCGCCGCGGGGCGTAGGCGGACGGCGCCTTCGGGAGCCCCGCGAGGGTCGCCGCCTCGGCGAGGTTGAGCTCGCTGACGCTCTTGCCGAACAGGTCGCGGCTCGCGGCCTCGACCCCCCACGTTCCGTTGCCGAAGTAGATCACGTTCAGATAGAGCGCGAGGATCTGCTGCTTCGTGAGACTCGCCTCGAGGCGGTGCGCCATGGCGATCTCGATCAGCTTCCGGCGCAGGCTCCGCTCTCCAGCCATCTCGGGGATGAAGGCGTTCCGCACTACCTGCATCGTGATGGTGCTGAATCCCTCCTCCACGCCGAAATGGCTGATGTTGCGCCAGGTGGCGCGCACGGCGCTCCGCCAGTCCACGCCGTGGTGTTGGTAGAACCGCCGGTCTTCCACGGCGATGAAAGCGGCCCGGACCTGGCGGGGCACGCGGGCGAGCGGAACGTTGACGCGGCGGATGTAGGTGAGGCGGCCGAGAGGGCGGCCGGAGCGGTCGAGCACCCGGCTGCCTTCCGAGGGCCGGAACGCCTGGATCGAGGCGGCGGAGGGGCAGCCGGCAAAGCCGCAGGTCTCGGCCCAGACGAAGGTCAGCAGGAGCAGCGCGATCGCGCTGCCGGTGAGGATGAGCCGCCATTCACGGCGGACCACCTCTCTCAGCCGGGGCCATCTGATCGCATCGCGTACCGCCATGTGTCCGAGTCTCTCCGATCAAGACCATGTTCCATACGGAAACATGACGGGAAAAGTGACGAAGGGGCCGTCAGACCTCCTTCTCGACCACCACCGTGTAATGTGCCGCAAGGGCGGCGATGGCGCCGAGTGCCACGAACACCGGCATCATGACCGCGCCAACGACGCCCAGGGTCAGGGGAATCTCCATGATGCTCCGCCCCTCCTCGTTCTTGATGATGATGCGCCGGACGTTGCCTTCGCGGATGAGCTCCTTGACCCGCGCGACGAGCCCTTCACCGCTGACCTTGTGCTCTTCCGTCCTCACGTTGTCGCTCATGCCGGTCTCCCTTCAGGGTGTGAGTCGTTCTCCCACAGGCGGATTCCGCCGAGGATGCCGTCCCGGTTGTCGACGACGGTGATATCGGGCGGCAGGGTGGCGGTCCGGAGATGCCGTGCGTTGCCTCCACCGATGTACAGACGATCGAAGTCGGTCAGGACGCGAAGCTGCTCGATGGCGCGATGCAGGCGTTTCCGCCACTTCCGCTTGCCCACGTCGTCGAGGGCCTCGTCGCCGAGGGCCTCCTCGTAGGTCCGGCCCTTCCGAAACTCGTGGTGGCCCAGCTCGAGGTGGGCGCAGGGCCGCCCGTCGCTGAACAGGGCGGAGCCGAAGCCGGTGCCGAGGGTGATGACCAGCTCGATGCCGGTGCCGCTGATGGCGGCGAGTCCCTGGACCTCGGCGTCGTTGGCCACGCGGGTGGGCGCGCCCAGCGCGTCGGTGAGGGCCGCGGCCAGGTCGAAACCCTGAAATGCTTCGGTGCCGAGGTTGGCTGCGGTGCGGATGACGCCACGGCGGACGACGCCCGGAAAGCCGACGGCGACGCGGTCCCAGCGGGGCAGCGGCTGTACCAGCTCCGTGAGCGCGCGGACCAGTTTCTCCGGATCGAGCGGGTGCGGTGTATCGACCCGCACCGGCGGGACGATGAAGCCGCCGGCGTCGTTCAGCGCCGACGCCTTGAGCCCGCTGCCGCCGATGTCGATCGAGAGGGTCGTCGTCACGGATGTCGTCCGGGACCCGCCGCGGATACTCTTGTGTTCACTGGCACCATCCTTTCGCACCGCTTCGGAGGTTCGTCTGAACGTACGACCCGTGTCCGCCCGCGCAACGGCTCAGCGCGCCGTGTCCGCCGAGCTCGTCCGACTGGCGCTGCCGATAGTAGCGGTGCAGGTCGGCCTCATGGCGATGGGCGTGGTCGACTCGATCATGGTGGGCCGGCTGTCGGCGGCGGCGCTCGCCGGCGTGGCGCTGGGCAATGTCTACTTCTACGCCTGCGCCGTCTTCGGCATGGGGACCCTGTTCGCGCTCGACCCGCTCGTCGCGCAGGCGGTCGGCGCGCGCGACGACGCGTCGGTGACGCGGGCGCTGCAGCGCGGACTCCTCCTCTCGCTCGCACTGACCGCACCGATCTCGCTGCTTCTCCTGACGGTGCGTCCCGCGCTCATCCTCCTCGGCCAGCCGGCCGACGTGATCCCCATCGCGAGCGGGTACGTCTGGCGGGAAATTCCGGGGATCCTGCCGTTCCTCGCCTTCACGGTGCTCCGGCAGACGCTGCAGGCGCTGGGCCGGATGCGTGCGATCGTCGCCGCGATCATTCTGGCCAACGTGCTCAACGCCGGACTCAACTGGGTGCTGATCTACGGCCACTGGGGGGCGCCGGCGCTCGGTGCCCTCGGCTCGGCGTGGTCCACGACGATCAGCCGGTGGGCAATGACGGTGGGGCTCGCGGTTCTGGCGTGGCCTCAGCTCCGGCGGCATCTCACCCACCTAAGGGCGGACACCCTCGCCGCCGGTCCGCTCGGGCGCATGCTGGCCCTGGGCGCGCCGATCGGGGCGCAGCTGCAGCTCGAGTTCGGGGTGTTCGGCGTCATCGGTCTCCTCATGGGGCGGATGGGGACGGTGCCGGTGGCGGCGCACCAGATCGCGCTCAATCTTGCGTCGCTCACCTTCATGGTGCCGCTGGGGGTGTCGGGGGCAGCCGCCGTTCTCGTGGGCCACGCGGTTGGCCGCGGAGACCCGGCCGGTGCGCGCCGGGCGGCGCGGGCCGCGCTGACCTACGGGGTGGGGTTCATGGGGTGCACGGCGCTCGTGTTTCTGCTCGTTCCGGTGCCGTTCGCCCGGATCTATTCGAATGACGCGCCGGTCGTTGCGCTGGCGGCGGCGCTCCTGCCGATCGCCGGCGTTTTCCAGATGTTCGACGGGATTCAGGTCGTCTCGATCGGGGCGCTGAGGGGTCTGGGGGACACGCGGACGCCGTTCGCCATGAATCTGATCGGGTTCTGGGCGCTCGGCCTTCCGGTCAGCCTGGCACTCGGGTTCCTGACCCCGCTGGGGCCGCGAGGTCTCTGGTGGGGTCTGGTCGTGGGACTGGGGGTGGTGGGGCTCGGGCTTCTCGCCCGGCTCCGGCACCGGCTCGGCCGCACCGTGGTCAGAGTGCTGATCGACGAGGCGGAGGTAGCGATCGCTGATTGACACCTGCCGGGCCCCGCGCTAAATTCGCAGGGCTCAATCCGGCGACAAAAAGGGACCTGGGAGCACCGGGTCCCTTCTTCGTTGGCGAGCCGCCCGGGAAATGCCCGAGTGACCACTGTCGGGAGGTACGGCACCACCGGACTCCGGACACAACAACAAAAAGAGAG
>JBLMWC010000079.1:0-19350 GCA_050257015.1 Bacillota bacterium
GGTTTCCTTGCCCCGCGAACGCTGGGCGTCGGATACGACAACATCGCCGGCATCCTCAGCGGGGACCTGCTGGGCCGGGCGCTCCTGGTGCTGGTGCTCTTCAAGCTGGTGTCATGGTCGATCGCGCTCGGCAGCGGCACCTCGGGCGGAACGCTCGCGCCGCTCTTCACCATCGGCGGCGGATTCGGCGCGCTGGCGGGCGAGCTGCTGCAGCGGTGGGTGCCGTCGCTCGGCGTCGATCCCCGGATCGCGGGGCTCGTCGGCATGGCGGCGATGTTCGCCGGCGCGTCGCGGGCGCTCCTCACGTCCATCGTCTTTGCCTTCGAGACCACGCGCCAGCCGATCGGACTCCTCCCGCTCCTGGGCGGCTGCACCGCCGCGTACCTCGTATCGCTCTTCCGCATGCGCCACACGATCATGACCGAGCGACTGGCCCGGCGAGGCGCGCCGGTGCAGACCGAGTACGCGGTGGACTACCTGCATCAGATCCTGGTACGGGACTGCGCCTCCGACGAGGTGGTGACGCTCCCGGCCTCCGGAACCGTAGGCGATACCCGGCGGTGGATCGAGTCACGCGCACCCGGCTCGACCCACCAGGGCTTCCCCGTCGTGGACGCCGAAGGCGGGCTCGTCGGCGTGCTGACGAGGCGCAACATCACCGACCCCGCCGTAGACGAGGGCACCACGCTTCGCTCGCTGATCATGCGGCCGCCGGTGATCATCTACGCCGACAACACCGCGCGCGAAGCCGGCGATCACATGGTGCACGAGCAGGTCGGCCGGCTGCCGGTGGTGGAGCGCGGCGACCCGCGGAAGGTGGTCGGCATCATCTCGCGCAGCGATCTGCTCGGCGCGCATGAGCGACGGCTGACCATGCAGTCGCGGGCGGAGCGGAGTCTCGCAATCGTGCCGGAGAGCTGGGGATCGTCCCGCGGGCGCCGGACGGACCGGTCGCCGCGCTAGGGGCCGTACGGGTCGTCGGAGTGGGAGAGGAGCGGCGTGACCACGCGCCGTACCGCAGCGGGCTCGGCGGAGACGCGGCGGCCCAGTGCGGCTGTGAAGTAGGCGGCGGGATCGTCGGGGCGGGCGCGGCGGGTGGCCGACAGCGCGCGGCGCACGTCGTCCTCGCGCCTGCCATCCACCATGCTGCGCACCGCGTCCGTCGTAATGCGGCGATCGAGCGATCGAAGCTGTCGCGCCACCGCCTCCGCGAACCCGAGCTCCTGTGCCGGCGGGAATCGCTCGACCCCTTCCCTGCCCGTCATCACCGCGGGTCGGGGAAAGCGCACGAAGATCGGCTGGGTGAAGTGCGGATGCCGAAGCATGAGCTCACCCTTCGGCAGCGTGGCCAGCTTGATCTTCGTCGCGGGTGAGAGGGTGGCGTACCCCGGCGTCGCCAGCTCGTCCATGTCCATCCTGCCGTAGATGCCCGTCCCCGCATTGCCTACCACGCGCCGCTGAACCTGCGAACGGAACTGCTGCGCCGAGAAGAGGACGAGCCCGAGGTAGCGGCCGCGCTCGGACAGGTCGAGCAGCATCTTCCGCACGTAGGTATCGGGACCTTCCGCCGGCGCATACTTGTTGAGCTCGTCCACGAACACGACGACGTGATCCACGCCGAGGTCGCGGCGCTCGAGATGCTCGCGCAGCTTGGAGACGACCCGCGCGAACACGAGGTCCTGCGCCAGCGGATCGAGACCAGCGACGTCGATGACCTGCACGCTCCGATCGGTGAAGCTTCCCCACGGGAGGTCATTGGCGGTGCCGTCGTCGGTCACCAGTCCCTTGGCGCGGGTGCCGATATTGCCGAGCCGGTTCCGCACCTTCCGGATCGTCGCGAGGTGATGGGTCTTCCACACCTCGCCCCCCTTGCCGAGCGCCTCCATGAAATCGAAGATCGCGCGGAAGAACTCCTCGAGATCAGCGAAGCTCTGGACGAAGAACGGCTTCCGCCTGAGCATCTCGTCCTGGTACTCCCGGCCGACGATCCGCTCGGCCAGGAACCCGATGAACGCGTCCGCCTTGGCATCCACGTCGTCGCGGTTCATGACGACTTCGGCGAAGTCGAGCACCTCGCGGAGTCCCCAGACGAGCGGCTCGGTGTTGTGCGAGAGCGCCTCGCTCGTACGGAGGGTGTTGAGGTTCACGCCGTCGGGCTTGTGGGGCGCGAAGTACCGCACCGACCGGAATGCCTCGGGCGAGAGGCCCATCCGCTCGTAGAGGTGGCGGTCGGCCTCCGTGATGCTGCCGGGCTGGTCGAGGAAGCAGAGATCGGGCCCCTTCACGTTGAAGCAGACCGCCGCCACCGTGCCCTTGTGCGCCGGGAAGGTCTGGAAGATGCTCGAGAGCAGGAACTCGACCGCGCTCGTCTTGGTGGCCAGACCCGAGACGCCGGAAATGTTCAGGTGTGCCGCTTCGGGACCGAGGAGAAAGTCGCAGTCGAGATAGACCGGCGACGCGTGGCCGCCCGCCGCGTAGACGCCGACCGGAATCCCGGTGGCACGCTCGCCCGCGGTGTAGCCGTCCATTCGGAGCGCGAGCACCACGTCGTCATCCGAGGCGAGGCGCACGGTCCCGAGCGGCACCGGCTGCAGCGGCTCCTCCGGGATCTGGCGGAGCACCGCGGCGAGGAACAGGCGCACCTCCGGCCGCTCGCTCGACTCGAGCGCCACCGCCGCCGGGTCGCCGTCCGCACCGAGCACGGCGTGCATCGGGGTCTGGAGATCGGAGTAGGCGGCGGCGTCGGTGACTACCGCGAAGACGGTCCGGCCGGGGGCATCCACGCGCACGATCGCGCCGATCCCGACCGGCGATTCGCGCGCGGTCCAGAAGTGGAACTGGTGGGGGGTCGACGGCTTGAGCTCGGTGGCGACGACACGGCCGACGGTGACGTCGAGCGGGACGGATTCGGTCATGCTGGAATCTCGCCAGCCGCGTCCCCCGCCGACAGTGGCCGGCGCGGAACGCACCGGCGTTCCTACGCGTTACCTTTGTCCTTCTCTCCTTCGCGAGCGGCGCGTGATCGAGGTTCTGGATCGCCTGCAGTCGGCGCTGGCTGAACGGTACCGGCTGCACATCGGCAGCGATGGTTTGCCGGCGGAACTCGGCCGTGGCGGCATGGCCACGGTCTATCTCGCCGACGACCTGCGTCACGGCCGCCAGGTGGCGATCAAGGTGATCCACCCGCAGCTGGCCGGACACGGCTACCAGCCCGACCGGTTCCTCCGCGAAATCCGCTTCGCCGCGCGTCTCAGTCACCCGCAGATCCTGCCCCTCTACGATTCAGGCAGCGCTGACGGCTTCCTCTTCTACGTGATGCCCTACGCCGGCGGCGAGACGCTGCGCGGCCGCCTCACACGCCTCGGCACTCTTCCGGTCGCCGAGGCCGTCCGCATCGCCCGCGCGCTCGCGGGCGCGCTCGAGTACGCACACCGCGAAGGGGTGGTGCACCGCGACATCAAGCCGGAGAACATCCTCCTCCAGCAGGACGAGCCCGTCCTCGTCGACTTCGGGGTCGCCCGCGCGATCACGGCGGCGGTGCGGGCAGCCGGCGAGGTGATCACCGCGAGCGGCGTCGCGGTCGGGACGCCGGCGTACATGAGCCCGGAACAGGCCACCGCGGACGAGACGCTCGACGGCCGGAGCGACCAGTACAGCCTGGCCTGCGTCACCTACGAGATGCTGACCGGGCAGCCGCCGTTCGCCGGCGGAAGCGCGCGGGAGATCATGCGGCGGCACGCGATGGAGGACCCGCGCCCTCCGCGGGTCTACCGTCCGACGATTCCGCGCGGCGTCGAGACCGCGGTGCTTCGCGCACTGGCAAAGGAGCCCGCCGACCGCTATCCGGCCACCACCGAGTTCGGGAGCGCGCTCCAGCGCGCGCTGGACCTGCCCGACACCGAGTGGGGCACCGGGCCCCTGCCCCCGCCCCGCCGGAGCGTCGCCGTGCTGCCGTTCCTCGTGCTCGGGCCCGACGCCGAGACCGCCTGGTTCGGCGACGGCATGGCCGACGAGCTGATCGATGCGCTCAGCCGGGTGGACGGGCTCGCGGTCGCATCGCGCGGGGCGTCGTTCGCCCTGCGCGGCGGGGCGCAGGACGCCCGGAGCGCCGGCTCGCTGCTGGGCGTGGATGCCGTGCTCGAGGGGAGCGTGCGGCGATCGGGCGACCGCCTCCGGATCACGACCACCCTCGCGAGCGCCGCCGACGGCCACGTGCTCTGGTCGGGGCGTTACGACCGCCAGCTGGCGGACGTCTTTGCGATCCAGGAGGAAATCGCCGGGCAGATCGTCGCCACCCTTCGCGGCACGCTGCTCGGCGCGCTGGGAGACCCGGTCCCGCAGCGCTACACCTCGAGCATCGCCGCGTACGCGGATTATCTGCGCGGCCGCTACGCCTGGAATCTGCGTACGGCGGAGGGCACCGTGGAGGCGATCCGGTACTTCGAGGCGGCCATCGCCGAAGACCCCGGCTTCGCACTGGCTTACACCGGCCTGGCCGACTCCTACGCGCTGGAGGTGGACTACCGCGGCATGCCGGTGCGCGAGGGGCTCGAGCGCGCCCGGACGGCAGCGGAGAAGGCGATCGCGCTCGACGAAGGCCTCGCCGAGGCGCATACCTCACTCGCGTGGGTCAAGTTCATCTACGACTGGGACTGGTCGGGAGCGGGGCGCGAGTTCCGTCGCGCGATCGAGCTCAATCCCCGCTACGCGACCGCACGTCAGTGGTACGCCTGGCTGCTCGTCGTGCTGGGGCAGATCGACGATGCCGTGGCCCAGGGGCGGCTGTCGGTGGAGCTCGATCCGGCCTCGGCGTCCGGCCGCCGCGGCCTCGGCTGGCTCCTCTACTATGCCGGCCGACTGGCCGACGCCGAGGAGCAGGTGCGGCAGGGGGTCGTCACCAATCCGACCGCCAGCGAGACCCAGCGCATCCTCGGCCTCATCCTGATGCGTCAGGGCCGCCTCGACGAGGCCGATACGGCGTTCCGCGAAGCGCTCCGTCTGGCACCCGAGGACACCTACACCTTCGCCGCGCTGGGGTGGTCGGCGGTGCTCGGCGGCCGGCCGGACGACGCGCGCGAGCGGCTGGCGGCCCTCGAGCTCAAGCGCGCCGTCACGTATGTCTCGCCGGTGCCCTTCGTCATCCTGCACGCGGCGCTCGGGAACGTGGACAGCGCCTTTGCCTGGCTCGAGCGCGCCTACGAGGACCGGCGCGGATGGCTGGCCTATCTCCGTGTCGAGCCGGCGCTTGCGCCCCTCAGGGGCGATCCGCGGCTGGACGACCTGATCGCCCGGATGCACCTCTGAAGCTCTCTTTATTATGTTGTGATGCAGATCACACCTTCCCCCGCAGCGCGCCCCGGCGCAAGAGAGGCCCATGCTGCTGATGACCGCTCTTCTGGCGCTCGCGTCGGCCGTGGCTCCGGCATCGGCCGGGGACACGGCCCAGACGGTTCAGGCCGATGCCGCCCACTGGAAGACGACCGGCGAGTTCTCCTTCACCGACGTGGCGGGCAACCGGTCGCTCTCGCTCCTCACTGCCCGGGCCGGGTTCGGCCGCACCGGCGGCGGCGAGCTCGACATGACGGCGACGATCGGGGTGCGGTACGGGCGGAGCAGCGGCGATGTGGCGGTCGAGGATTTTGCGACGGGGGGCGAGCTGCGGTTCCTGCCGAAGGGAACGGTCTCGCCGTTCGTGAACGCCAGCGGGACGCGAGACGACATCAGGCGGATCGCGGTGCGGGTGGCGGTGGCGGCGGGGGCGGATCTCAATCTCGTGCGCGAGACTGACCGCAGCGTGTCGGTGGGCTTCGCGCTGCTGCAGGACTACGAGGCACATCAGGGTACGGATACGACGACGGCGTCGCCCGCAGTCTCACTGACCCGATTCAATTTCCGGGTGACGGGGAAGCTGCCGCTCCGGCCCGGCGTTTCGATCGTGCACCGCTCCACCATGGAGCCCGTCGCCGGCGATCTGGGCGACTACCTGCTCACGTCCGAGACCGGCCTGCGGGTGCAGGTCAGCGGCTCGGCCGCAATCCAGACCACCTACCGCTTTAACCGGGACACCACGCCGCCCGAGGGCGTACAGTTCCGCAACGACCGCACCCTCACCGTCGGCATCCTGATCGGCGCGTAGCCCGGGCTACGCGCCCGCCCGCAGGTACTCCTCCACCGAGTGGATTCCATAGAGCAGCCGGTCCCATCGCGGGTCCGGCGTGCTCAGCGGCGCGCGCTCGGCGAGGAGCCAGCGCGAGATGCGGTCGGCAGTCTCCGGCGTGCCGTTCGCCGGCGCGACCTCGACGCGGATCAGCCCGTGGAAAATGTCCTTCCCTTCCCACGGCCAGAGGCGGAGCGCCCACGCGCGTACCGGCGCGACACTCCGGGAGCGCGGCGCGAAGAGCGAGGACCGGCTCCCGCAGGGCAGCGTGAGATACCGCTCGAGCTCGGCTCCGTCGAACGGTAGAGCGTTGTGGCTCTTGACGACCCCGATCGAGCGGGGATCGCCGGCCCAGGCGGGACTCTCGCTGAGGGAGCCGTCGACGACGAGCCAGGCCTCGGAGCGGACACGATACTTCGCGCCCACCGCGACCTCCAGCGCGCCACGCGCGCGGTCGAGCGCGCGCCCGGCGCAGTTGAGATCGCGCGCCGGGTGAGGCGGCTCATCGTCGGAGGTCGCGATCAGCTCCAGGCCCGCGAGCGCATCGCCCGCCTCTGCCAGCGCGCGCGGCCGGCCGAGCGCGACGGCGCGGCGCTCGGAGACCGCGGTGGCGAGGGTGCGGTCGAGGCGCTCGCGCACCGCCGCGGCGATCTCGGCGACGACGATCGGCGCGGCGCCGCAATACCCGACCACCTCCGAGCGCTGGGTCCCGTCGAGGAAGGCCACGGGGCCCGGCCACCGCTCCGCGGCTCCCACCTCATGCCAGGCGAGCGTTGCATCCTCGACCAGCTCGGCGGGCTGAATGGTGGCTTCCTCCGCCCGTCCGCGGCTGATGTCAGCGGGGGAGGTTGCCGCAATCAGGCCTCGGGCCCGGAGCGACTTTCGGATGCGATCCGCATGGGCGGTCAGCATGAGCCGGTGAGCGCGGCCGCGTCGCCCGCCATGTTGCCGTCGAGCAGCGTGCGCACGCGGCGTGCGAGCGCTTCCGGGGTGAACGGCTTCTGCACGAACGGCGCGCTCCCCTCGAGAAGGCCGCGGCTCCGGACGTCTTCACCGGTGTAGCCCGACATGAAGAGCACCGGCACACCGGGAAACCGCCGCGCGATCTCGTGTCCCAGCTCCCGCCCGCTCATGCGCGGCATGACGAGATCGCTGAGGACGAGCCCGATCGTGTGCTCCCCGCTCGCGAGCTCGGCCATCGCCTCCCGTCCGTCGGATGCCTCCAGCACGGTGTATCCGTGCTCCTCCAGCGCGCGGCGGGCCAGGCGGCGCACCAGCGGTTCGTCCTCCACCACGAGGACCGTCTCGCGCCCGCGCGCGGGACCGGGGACCCGCTCCGCTCGAACCGGCATCGGCTCGGAGACCGCCGGGAGATCGACCGTGATGCTGGTGCCCTGACCCAGCCGGCTGTCGATCCAGACGTACCCGCCCGACTGCTTGATGATGCCGTAGACCGTGGACAGCCCGAGGCCGGTGCCCTGGCCAAGCGGCTTCGTGGTATAGAAGGGCTCGAAGGCGTGCTCGCGGGCTTCGGGACTCATGCCGTGGCCGGTGTCGGTGACGCGGATCCGGACGTAACGGCCCGTCCGGATCTCCACGACCGGACTCGGGGCGGTACCATCGTCGATTTCCACGACGCTGCCGGCGATCACGAGCCGACCGCCCGGCTCCATCGCGTCTCGCGCGTTGAGGGCGAGGTTGACGAGGACCTGTTCGAGCTGATTGCGGTCGGCCAGCACCGGCGGCAGGTCGCGCGGCACCTCGAGCCGAAGCTCGTGCTCCGCGCCGAGGAGCCGCTCGAGCAGCTTGCCGAGCTCCGGGATGACTTCCTGCAGGCTGAGGAGGCTCGGCTGGTGCGGCTGGCGGCGGCTGAAGGCCAGCAGCTGCTGCGTGACCGCCGCCGCCCGGGTGCCGGCCTTGATCACCTCCTCGATGTCGGGCCGGACGGGGTGGTCCGCCGCCAGCTGCTTGAGGGCGTAGTCGGCGAATCCGATCACCGCCGTCATCATGTTGTTCACCTCGTGCGCCACGCCGCCGGCGAGCTTGCCGACGGCGTCCATCTTCTGCGCCTGCCGCACCCGCTCCTCGGAGCGCTGGCGGTCGGCGAGATAGTCGCGCACGTCGTACTGGCGGCGCCGGGCGCGCAGAGCTGATTGCACGGCGCTGATGAGCGTGAGCGGGTGGACCGGCCGCTCGAGGAGAGTGACGTTGGCGCGCTGCCGCAGCGCCTCCAGCACCGGCTGGGAGGTGCGGGCGATCGCCGCGGCGGTCGTGAGCAGCAGCACCGGGATGTCGGACCACGAGGGCTGCGCTTCGATCGTCTCCAGCAGCCGCTGAGCCGACTCCGGCGTGAGCGCCTCCTCCGCCAGGATCACCATCCCGGCACCGGACCCGATCTCGGCGCAGAGCTCGGAGATCGACGGCAGCGCTCGCGCGGTCAGGAGGAGCCGCGCGAGCATCTGGGCGATCAGCTCGGGGTCCCGGCCGGTCGGCGCGAAGATGAGGATCGTGTCGTCCCGCGGCGGTGCACCGCGCGCGAGCATCGTCACGCCGGGATCCGGCCGCCGTCGTGGCTCGGCTCGAGGCGCGCCGCGTTGCCGACGTACTCGGGCACGCCGGTCAGCACCCCCTGGAAGCTCCGGAGCGGATCGCCGACGTGGTAGCCGCCCTGCGCGATCCTGAACTCGCGAATCGTGTGCTCGTGATTCCCGCTCCGCTTCTTGAGCACGGAGACGGCCTGCCGCACCTCGCCGGCCGCCTCGAAGTACCGAAGCAGAAGAATCGAGTCGGCCAGATAGCTGATCTGCGCCGTCTCGCCGCCATTGGCCTCGAAGGGACCGGCCTGGGCGAGCGTCAGCAGTGCGGTGACGCCGCGGATGGTGAGATAGGTGAAGAGCTCGTGCAGGTGGATCTTGAGGAGCTTCTCCTCGGGCATCGCGTTCATGTAGCCGGTCAGGCTGTCGATGATCACCATCCGAACGTCCTGCTCCTCGACTGCGTCCATGACGAGGTGGGCGAACTCGCCGGGCGACACGTCCGCAGGATCGATCTGGCGCACCAGGATCCGCCCCGCCGCGATCTCGGGATCGAGCTCCATGCCGAGTCCCGCCGCTCGCGCCAGGAAGGTCCGGTGGCGCTCGTCGAACAGGTAGATCGCCACCCGCTCGCCCCGGCGCGCGGCGGCGAGCGCGTATTGCGTGCACAGGACCGATTTCCCGACGCCGGCCGGGCCGGTGAGCAGCGTCGCCGTGCCGTCGTCGAGTCCGCCGCCCAGGAGGAGATCCACCTGCGGGTTGCCGCTCGAGACGTAATGCCCCACCGGGGCCAGCTCGTGTGATGCGGACACGAGTCGGGGAAAGACGACGAGCCCGCCGGTCCGGATCACGAAGTCGTGCAGTCCCCCGCGATACCACTGGCCGCGCATCTTGAGGACTCGCAGCCGGCGCCGTTCGGCGCCGTACTCGAGCGCGATCTGCTCCAGCTGGATCACGCCATGCGCGATGCTGCCGAACTGGAGATCGGCGTTTTCGCTCCGCACGTCGTCGAGCACCATGACGGTGCACTCGCGTCCGGTGAAGAAGTGCTTGAGAGCGAGCATCTGGCGGCGGAGGCGCAGCGGGTCCTGTGCGAGAATGCGCATCTCGGAGACCGAGTCGAGCACCAGGCGAGCCGGCTTGCGCTCGTCGATCTCGTCGTAGATCCGGCGCATCGTCTGGCCCAGCTCGACATCGGACGGGTGGAAGACGGTGTACTGCATCTCGGGCTTGAGCACCTCATCCGGCGGCGTCAGCTCCAGGATGTCGATGCCGTCGAGGCTCCACTCATGCGAACGCGCCACGTGGCGCACCTCGCGGGCGGTCTCGGCGAGGGTGACGTACAGGCATCGTTCGCCGCGCCGGGCTCCTTCGAGCAGGAACTGCAGCGCAAGCGTCGTCTTGCCGGTTCCGGGGGCACCTTCGAGCAGGAACAGCTGATCGGCGGGAAGACCGCCCTGCAGGATGTCGTCTAGGCCGCGTATGCCCGTCGGCACGCGCTCCCGCGCGGCCGCTGATCGGTCGATTGCCAGCAATGCCCTGCCTCCAGGAAGAGTTCGCCCGGGACGATCATTCGTCGTCGAATGCCGGGAACGGCGGGACTCCCGTCAGCCAGAAGCCCGCCACGCTCCCCTCCTGGTCCACCTCGATGAAGAAGTGGTCCGCCACGCGCACCACTTCCACCGAGCGGGTCGGACCGATCCGCAGGTGGAAGGTGCTTTCAGTGGCGTCCGTCCGTACCGACAGTGAGGTATCCACCTCCATCGAGGTGATGCCGGGCCGGGACGGCCGCTTGGCCGCCACGACCCGCCCTTCCGTCAGCTGGGCCGGGACCCGGAGGGTCGGCACCGTATTTACCTCGGGCCATACCACCAGGTCTATGCCGCAGATCACACCATCGGTAACGTCGAGGACCGCAACCGAGCCGAGGTCGTCGGTCAGCTCCACCGTGCCGGTGAGCCCGCCCACCTTCCGGCTGGCCTTGAATGCGCCGGACAGGATGTCGGTCTCCGGGTCCCATCGCCAGCTGATCGTCGGGAGCTTGCCGCTGAGCGGCTCGATGTGCGCGGCGAGTGTCATGGCCTGGTATCTCCCGCGGGGATGGACGCGAGCCGGTCGATCAGGCGCAGGACCCGGTCCAGGGCGGTGGCCAGCTCGCGGTCGGACACCGAGTAGGAGAGGCGCACCCACCGATCGTCGCCGAAGGCGGCGCCCGGCACGAGCGCCACGCCTTCCTCGCGCATGAGCTGGTCGCAGAACCCGGTGCCGGTGAGCGGTGTCCCGTCGCGGATGCCGTCCACCCGGAAGAAGAAGTAGAACGCCCCGTGCGGCTCGACGAACTCCACGCCCGGCGCTTCACTCCGGAAGCGCTCCACGATGTAGTCCCGCCGCTGGCGGAACGCCGCGACCATGCGGACGACGTCCTGCTCCACCCGCTCGTCGGTGAACGCCGCCGCGGCGGCCCACTGCGCCGGATGGCTCGCACCGGTCGTGGTGTGGGTCTGCAGCGCCGACATCGCCTTGAAGACGTGGGTCGGGGCATAGGATGCGCCGATGCGCCAGCCGGTCATCGCGTAGGCCTTGCTCGCCCCTGCGATGATCACGGTGCGCTCGAGCAGGTCGTCCGGCAGATCGAGCAGCGACGGCGCGGGGCCCGGCCCGTAGTTGATGCGGCGGTAGATCTCGTCCGAGATGATCCAGACGTCGTGCTTGCGGGCCCACTCGGCGATCGCGCGGAGCTCGGCCAGGGTGTAGACGGCGCCGGTCGGATTGCAGGGCGAGCAGAGGATGAGGCCGCGGGTGAGCTTGGAGTAGGCGCGGTCGAGGTCGCGCACGCTGACCTTGAGCCCCCACTCGACGTCCCCCGGCACCAGGATCGGCTCGGCCCGCGTGAGGTGGACGATCTGCGGATACGAGACCCACGCCGGTGACGGGATCAGCACGCGGTCATGCGGCCCGAACAGGGTGAAACAGGCGTTGAAGAGCGACTGTTTGGATCCCGAGCTGATGAGGATCCGATCGGCATCGACCGGCCGCCCGCCGGAAAGCTGCGACAGCTGCCGCGCCACCGCGGTCCGGAGCTCCGGGATCCCCGCGTTGGGCGGATAGCGCGTCATGCCGCGCTGGATCGCCTGGATTCCCGCCTGCGCCGCCGGTGCGGGCGTGTCGAAATCCGGCTCGCCGACGCTGAGGTCGTAGACGTCCTCGCCCAGCGCGCGGCGGCGGCGGGTCTCGTTGCTGATCGCCAGCGTTTCCGACGGCTTGAGGTGCTGAACGTTGAGCGACAGCGGGTCGGGCATGCGGGGTCCGGTTGAAGGCGAGTGGGAGCGGCGAGGGTGAAAAGTCCGTCGGCTGCGGAGTGAAGTCAACAGTGCTACCTTCCCGCCTCGCCGCGCCGATTGCACCGGCAATCGAGGCGGACGCCGCTCTCTGAGACCACGAGGGGACCTGTGCCTGGATTCGAGGATCTGCACCTGACGGGTGCGGCTGTGGCCGCGCTCGACACGCTGGGATGGGACGCCGCCGACCAGTCGGCGCGCGAGAGCGCGCCGACTGCGGCCCGCGGCCACAACCTGGTCATCGTGACGCCGCACGCGCCGGCATCGGCCGCTCCCGCGCTCGCGGGGCTGCTGGGCCGCCTCGGTGGCGGGCTTGGCGGCCGCGCGCTCCTCCTCGCTCCCGCGGCGGAGCTCGAGGAATGGGGCGCCCTCGCCAACATCCTCAGCCGGGAGATGCCGCTCCGGATCCAGACCGCGCACGGCGAGGTGCGCGCCCTCCGCCGCCTCCGCGCGCGCGAGCTGGACCTGCTGATCGTCGCGCCCGAGACGGCGCTCGCACTGGTGAGTCGATCGGCGCTCAAGCTCGACGAGATCACGGCGGTCTTTCTCGCCTGGCCCGAGAGCCTGGGTGGCGACGACGTCCTCACGCCGCTGATGCAGGACCTCCCGAAGGACGCGCAGCGCATCGTCTGCACCGGTGTTCCCGACGAGCCCACCGGGCTGGTCGAGCGCTACGCGCGAAAGGCGATGACCGTCGGCGCGCCGGCGGTCGAATCGGCGCCGCCCGCGCCGGCCGGCCCTGTCCGGACGGTGTCCGTGCCCTGGGCGCGGCGCGCGCAGGCACTGGCCTCGATCGTGGAGCTGCTCGATCCGGAGTCGCTCGTGGTCTGGGCCACCGACCGCAGTCATGCCGCCGACATCGCCGCCGCCATCCCCCTCGGCGACCCCTCCATCACCTTCACAACCGGGGACGCGCCGAAGGCGGCGCTGATCGTCGCCTTCGATCCCCCCTCGCCCGCGCGCCTCCGCCAGCTCCTCTCGGCGGGCGACGTCGTGCTGCTGGTGCCCGCGACGGCCGACGCGTACGTGGCACGGGTTGCCGCGCCGCGCCGGCCGCTCCGCCTGCCGGGACTCTTCGAGACGGTAACACGGGAAGCCGGCGCCCGGCGCGCCACCATCGTCCGCGCAATCGAGGCGCACCGCCCGGAGCGGGCACTCCTCACGCTGGCACCGCTCTTCGAGCGGTACGACCCGGCGGAAGTCGCCGCATCGCTTTTCGATCTCTGGGTGGGGTCGGCGGCTCTGGCCGCGACGCCGGCGGCGCCCGCGGCCGCGGAGGCGCCCGCGTCGAGCCGCGTCTTCGTCACGATCGGCCGCAACGACAACGCGACCGCCAACGATTTCGTCGCGATCCTGACGAAGGATGTGCGCGTGGAGCGCGGCTCGATCGGGCGGATCGAGCTGAAGGACAGTTTTTCGCTGGTGGAGGTGCCGGGCGCGGAGGCCGAGCGGATCGCAGCGGCGCTGAACGGGATGACGATCAGGAACAAGCGGGTGACGGCCCGCGTGGACCGCGGGCCCGCTCGGCCGGCAGGGCGCGGTGGACCGCCGCCGCGGGGCGGCGCGCCGCGCGGCCCACGGAAGCCGCGCTAGCGCTTGCGGTTGACCTGATCCTTGAGCGCCTTGCCGGCGCGAAAGGCCGGCACGGTGGACGCCTTGATGGTGATTTCCTTGCCGGTGCGGGGATTGCGGCCCTGCCGCGCCTTGCGCCGGCGCACCTCGAAGTTGCCGAACCCGCTGATCTGCACCTTGTTGCCCTTCCGCAGCTCACCCGCGATGAGCCCGCTCGACGAGAAGAACAGGTCCACGAGCTCGGCCGCCTTCGCCTTGGTGCAGGCGAGACGCTTGGCCACCGTCGTGACGAGACCCTGTTTGTTCACACATGCTCCTCGTGTGGATGCGGTGCGGCAGGCGTTCGGCGGCGGAGAATATGCGCGCCGTTGGCGAATCACCGCAAGACTCGATTCGACCTGCTTGACCGCGCGCGGATCGCGGCTTAATCTCTCCCGCCCCCGCACGGAGATCCTCGCGATGTATCACGGTGCCCGCCCTGGCTGGATAGAGGTCATTGCCGGTGTCATGTTCAGCGGCAAGAGCGAAGAGCTGATCCGCCGCGTGCGCCGCGGCATCATCGCCCGGCGGCGGGTGCAGGTCTTCAAGTCGCACCTCGACGCCCGCTATGCCGGTCTCTACAGCGTCTCCAGCCACAACGGCACCGAAGTCGACGCCACCCCCGTGGACACCGCCGCCGAGATCTTCCGCCAGGTGCGGCCGGACACCGAGATCGTCGCGGTGGACGAGGTGCAGTTTCTGGATCGCGGGATCCTGGACGTCGTCACCGCGCTCGCGAACCGCGGGGTGCGCGTCATCGTGGCCGGAACCGACACCGATTTCCGCGGCGAGCCGTTCGGCGCGATGGGCGACCTGATGACGATCGCCGAGACGGTGGACAAGCTGCAGGCGATCTGCGTCGTGTGCGGCGATCTCGCCTGCCGGAACCAGCGGCTGGTGGACGGGCGCCCGGCCCGCTACGAATCGCCGACGATCATGGTCGGAGGCCGCGAGAGCTACGAGGCCCGCTGCCGGCACTGCCACGACGTGCCCCGGCGCGACGAGGACCAGGCGGTGCTGGAGCTCAAGGCCGTCGCACGGTAGCGCGGCGCGGGGTGCGGCACATCGGGCTCACCGGCAACGTCGCCGCGGGGAAGTCGGCGGTCGCAGCGCTCTTTCGCCGCTGGGGCGCCACCGTGGTCGACGCCGACGAGATCGTCCACCAGCTGCAGCAGCGGGGGACGCCGGTGCTGGCGGCGATCACCGGCCGCTTCGGAACCGCCGTGCTCCGGCCCGATGGCTCGCTCGACCGGGCCCGGCTCCGGGCACTCGTCTTCGCGGACGAAGGGGCCCGCCGCGACCTGGAGGCGATCGTGCATCCGGCGGTGCAGGCCCGGCGCGCCGAGCTGCTGGCGGAGGCCGGCGACCGCGGAGATCCGGTCGTGGTCAGCGACATCCCCCTCCTCTTCGAGACGATGGACCCCGCCCAGTTCGACGCCGTGGTGCTGGTGGACGCGCCGGCGGCGGTCCGGCGTGAGCGGCTCATGGCCCAGCGCGGATTTTCGGCGGAGGACGCCGACCGGCTTATCGCCGCCCAGGTCCCCGCCACCCTCAAGCGGGCGCGCAGCAGCTTCGTGATCGACAACGACGGCGACGAGGCGGCGCTCGAGCGCCGCGCCCGGAAAGTGTGGGAGGCGATCGCCGCCGCTTGATTTCGCCGCACGGCACGCGTATCCTCACCCCGTCACACCAGCCCTGGAGCTCCCGTGTCGAACGTCCCCGATGAGATGCTGTACACCTCCGAGCACGAGTACGTGCTCAAGACCGACGCCGGCGACATCGTCCAGGTGGGCATCACGGACTATGCGCAGGGCGAGCTCGGCGACGTGGTGTTCGTGAGCCTGCCGAAGGTCGGCGAGAAGTTCGATACGCACGAGCCGTTCGGCACCATCGAGGCGGTGAAGGCAGTCTCCGAGCTGTACAGCCCGGTGGCCGGCACGATCGCGGAGGTGAACGACGGGCTCGACAACGATCCCGCCATCGTCAACCGCGACCCCTACGGCTCTGGCTGGATGGTCAAGTTCCGCGTCTCCGATCCCGATGAGCTCCACGGACTGCTCGACGCAGCGGCCTATCGCAAGCACATCGGCGAGTGAGGCCCCGGTGGACCTCACGCAGGAACTCTCGACGCCCCGGGCCGGTTCTCCCGGGGCGTCCGTACGTTCCACCCTTTCCTTAATCCCGCAGGAGCATGACTCAGCGATGAGCACCGCCGGCCCCGCCAGCTTCGCCTCGCGCCACATCGGTCCCCGTCCCGCCGACATCGAAGCGATGCTCGGCACCCTGGGCTACGGCTCGCTGGATGCGCTGATGGACGACATCGTGCCGGAGGACATCCGGCTCCGCCGGCCGCTGAATCTGCCGCCCGGCCAGGGCGAGCGGGATGTGCTCCGCACCATGCGCGGCATGGCGGCGCAGAATCAGGTCTTCCGCTCCTACATCGGAATGGGCTACTACGGCTGTTTCATGCCGCCGGTGATCCAGCGGAACGTTCTGGAGAACCCGGGCTGGTACACGGCGTACACGCCGTACCAGGCGGAGATCGCCCAGGGCCGGCTCGAGGCGCTGCTCACCTTCCAGACGATGGTCTCGGACCTCACCGGGCTCGAGATCGCCAACGCGTCACTGCTCGACGAGGCCACCGCCGCCGCCGAAGCGATGCACCTGACGGTGGCGATGGGGCGGAGCCGGAAGGAGCCGGTCTTCCTGGTGGACGCCGATTGCCATCCACAGACGATCGCGGTGGTGAAGACCCGGGCCGAAGCGCGCGGGGTCAGCGTGATCACCGGGTCGCCCGACACATTCGAGTTCGGGCCCGATGTCGCCGGCGCGCTCCTGCAGTATCCGGCGACCGACGGCGCCGTGCGGGACTACCGCGCGATCTGCGAGCGCGCGCACTCGGCCGGCGCGCTGATCACAGTGGCCACCGATCTGCTCGCCCTCACGCTGCTCACGCCGCCGGGCGAGTGGGGCGCCGACATCGCCGTCGGCAGCAGCCAGCGCTTCGGGGTGCCGATGGGCTACGGCGGGCCGCACGCCGCCTTCTTCGCGACACGGGACGCGTACAAGCGGAACATTCCCGGACGCATCATCGGCGTCTCGAAGGACGCCGCCGGACGCCCGGGCCTCCGGATGGCGCTCCAGACCCGCGAGCAGCACATCCGCCGCGACAAGGCGACCAGCAACATCTGCACGGCGCAGGTCCTCCTCGCCGTCATCTCCGCGATGTACGCCGTGTATCACGGGCCCGAGGGCCTCCGGCGCATCGCCGAACAGGTGCACGGCCGTGCGGTCCTCCTGGCCCGGGCGCTTCGCGCGCTGGGCTACACGGTGGTGCACGAGGCATTCTTCGACACCGTCTGCGTCGAGGTCGAGCGCTGGGCCCTCCCGCGTCTGGTCGAGGCCGCACGGGCCCGGAAGATCAACCTGCGCGTGCTGACACCGACGCGGCTCACCATCGCGCTCGACGAGACGGTCGGCTTCGGCGATCTGGCCGACCTCATCACCGTCTTCGGTCTCGACTCGGCGCTGCCCGAGATGAGCGCCGAGTCGACCGATACCGGGGAGTTCGCCCTCCCGCAGGGCTTCCGCCGGACCTCGGACTACCTCACGCATCCCGTCTTCAGTCGCTACCACTCCGAGACGGAGATGCTCCGCTATCTCCGCCGCCTCGAGGCCCGCGACCTTTCGCTCACCTCGGCGATGATCCCGCTCGGCTCCTGCACGATGAAGCTGAACGCGACGACGGAGATGATCCCGCTCAGCTGGCGCGAGTTCAACCGGCTGCATCCCTTCGCCCCGCGCGATCAGGCCCAGGGCTACCAGGTGCTCTTCGCGTCGCTCGAGTACCAGCTCGCCGAGATCACCGGATTCGCGCGCGTGTCGCTGCAGCCCAACGCCGGGTCGCAGGGTGAGTACGCCGGGCTGATGGTCATCCGCGCCTGGCACCGGAGCCGGGGCGACACCCATCGCACCACCTGCCTCATCCCGATGTCGGCCCACGGCACCAATCCGGCCAGCGCCGTGATGGCCGGCATGCAGGTGGTGCCGGTCCGGAGCGATGAGCACGGCAACATCGACGTCGCTGACCTGCGCGCCAAGGCCGAGCAGCACCGGGACACCCTCGCGGCGCTGATGGTGACGTACCCCTCGACGCACGGCGTCTTCGAGTCGTCGATCGGCGAGATCTGCCGGATCGTGCACCAGCATGGTGGCCAGGTCTACATGGACGGCGCCAACATGAACGCGCAGGTCGGTCTCTGCCGGCCGGGCGACATCGGCGCCGACGTCTGTCACCTGAATCTCCACAAGACGTTCTGCATCCCCCACGGCGGCGGCGGGCCGGGCGTCGGACCGATCGGCGTCGCGGAACACCTGACGCCGTTCCTGCCCGGACATCCCGTCATCGACCTCGGTTACACGGCGCCCAGCGGCGCGGTATCGGCGGCGCCGTGGGGCAGCCCGCTGGTCCTCCCGATCTCCTGGGCCTACATCACGCTGATGGGCAGCGAGGGAGTGACCGAGGCGACCAAGGTCGCGATCCTCAACGCGAACTACATCGCCAAGCGGCTCGAGGGGCACTTCGATCTGCTCTACAGCGGCAACCACGGGCTGATCGCGCACGAGTGCATCATCGACACCCGGCCGTTCAAGGCCACGGCCGGCATCGAGGTGGAGGACATCGCCAAGCGGCTGATCGACTACGGGTTCCATCCGCCAACGGTCTCGTTCCCTGTCGCGGGCACCCTCATGGTCGAGCCGACCGAGAGCGAGTCGAAGGAGGAGCTCGACCGCTTCTGCGACGCGATGATCGGCATCCGCGAGGAGATCCGCGAGATCGAGGCGGGGATCATGCCGCGCGAGGACAACCTGCTCACCAGCGCCCCCCACACCCTCGAGGACGTGGCGGCCGACCAGTGGGAGCATCCGTACCCGCGCGAGCGCGCCGCGTTCCCGTCGCACGCCACCCGCGTGCACAAGGTGTGGCCCACCGTCGGGCGCATCGACAGCGCCTACGGCGACCGCAACCTCGTCTGCACCTGCGCCGGCATGGAGGCGTATTGATTGGCGCCCGTCTGGTACTACTGGCCTGACGCCGAGGCCAGACCGGGCCCCGCCAACATGGCGGTGGACCAGGCCCTCCTCGAGCTCGCCGGCGAGGAGGGCCTGGCCGCGCTGCGGGTCTACCGGTGGGAGCCGCACACCCTGTCGTTCGGGCGGAACGAGCCGGCCACCCGCCGCTACGACCGGGCCGCCATCCGGCGGGAAGGGATTCCCACCGTGCGGAGACCCACGGGTGGCCGGGCGGTGTGGCATGCGCGCGAGCTCACCTACGCCGTCTCCGCGCCGACGGCGCGATTCGGCGCGCTCCCCGCGGCATATCAGGCGATCCACCGGACGATCGCGCAGGGGCTCGGTGCGCTCGGCGCCGACGCGCGGCTGGCGGAGGAGGGCGGCGTGGCCGGCCTCGACGCCGGCGCCTGCTTCGCGAGCCCGGTCGGCGGCGAGGTCATGGTGCGAGGCCGGAAGGTCGTCGGCAGCGCCCAGATCCGGCTCGGCGACGGGATGCTGCAGCACGGATCGATCCTCCTCGACGACGATCAGAGCCGGGTTGCCGCGCTCACCCTTGGCTCCCCCGCCTCGGGGCTCGAAGCACCACTCAACACGGTCCTGCCGCACCCGGTGGGGTTCGGGGAGGTGGCCGCGGCGC
>JBLMWC010000080.1:0-7565 GCA_050257015.1 Bacillota bacterium
CGGCGCAGGAGGCATGGACGGCACGGGGCGGCCGGCTCCTCCGCATTCCGGACTTCATCCTCGAGCTGATCGAGCGGGTGGCGTTCGAGGGGCGGGAGGACAAGCGGGTGGACAAGCGCTCGGGCGTGAGCCAGCGGCTTCCGATCAGCGTGCTCGAGAACGCGATCTCCAACGCCGAGCGGCGGGTTACGACGCTGGGCGAGAAGGAAGTCGTTCCCCGCGTGAGCGACGTCTACGCCGCCGTCCCCTCCATCACCGGCAAGCTCGAGCTGGAATACGAGGGGGAGCTGCAGGGAGGCGAGACGATCGCACGGGAGCTCATCCGGCGCGCTGCCGGCCGCACCCTTCAGGCCCGGCTCGGCGACACCGATCTGCTCGGCATCGTCACCTGGTTCGATCAGGGCGGTGCGCTCAAGGTCTCGGGCGACGAGCGCTCCGAGGTCTGTCTCCGGGGATTCAGCGTGGTGCCGGGGCTGGTGGAGACGGCCCAGCGCTTCGGACTCGGCTCGCGGGAGGATGCGGCGGTCACGGTCGCGGGATGCGAGCTGATCCTCGAGGGACTCGCCGCGGAGAAGCGGATCAGTCGCAGCGAGGAGCTGGGCTACACCCGGGCGCGGCCCGAACGACGCGAGCCACCGTACGGCAAGGGAATCAGCTTCGCGTAGGGATGAGTGAGGGCGGGCGGGTCATTGCGAGGACCCTGAGCGCCGCGACGGGGACGAAGCAATCGGGTGGCCCGACTCACCGCCACCCCAGCGCATGGGCCCGCGCCACGATCACCCCCGCCGCCCCCGCGAGTCCGAGCGCCCCGGTGTTCAGCACCATGTGATAGTTCAGCGGGTCCGCCCAGTCGCGACTGTAGTACTCGCGATGGTAGCGGGCCCGCATCGCGTCGGTGTCATCCACGATCTTCACCACCTCGGCGGGGTCCATCCCGAGCCGCTGCGAGGCGGCGTGAATCCGGAAGGGCCGCGGGGCCACCAGCTTCACGTGCAGCGCTTCCTCCTGCTGGCCCAGCACCGCCGGTGCCGCCCGTCCCACCAGCACGACCCGGCCGCGGGCCGCCATGTCGCCTACCACGCTCTCGGTGATGCGGACGAGGGTCGCCTCGTCCAGATCGGCCACGGTGCCTTCAGGGGGCGGAAAGAGCTCCGGCGTGGCGGCGGCGAGGGTGCGCGTGAGCCGCTCGACGAAGCCGGGCGCCCGCTCGTCACGCTCCGCCACCTCCGCCATCGGGATCCCGGCGCGCTGCGCCACCTGCTCGACCAGCTCGTTGTCCACCACTGACCAGCCGAGCGCGCTCGCCACCCGCCGCGCCACATCGGATCCGCCGGCGCCGTACTGGCGCGAGATGGTGATGACCATGGGGGAGGAAGTTACTGGAAGGGCGGAAGGGCGGAAGGGTGAGAGGGCGCTCAGCCGGGCCGCAGCCGCGGAATCCAGCTGCCGAGGCTCCGCCGCTTCACGACCACCGCTCCGGCGGCCGCCATGCAGGCCACGCCGCCGACGGCGAAGGCGGTGCGCACGCCGAACTGCTCGGAGAGCCAGCCCATCTGGAGCGACCCGAACGGCGCCATGCCGAGCGCCACGAACGAATAGAACCCCATCACGCGGCCGCGCAGATGGTCGGGGGCCTGGCGCTGGAGGAGGGTGTTCGCCGTGATGCTGCAGAGCGCCATCGAGCAGCCGCACAGGACGAAGAGAAGGAACGCGGAGAAAAAGTTCGGTGCGAGCGCGCTGGCGGCGAGCATGCCGCCGAAGACGCCGGCGCCGCCGACCGCCATCCGCCCCTGGCGTACCCGGCTGCCGAATGCCGCGATCGAGAGCGCACCGATCGCCGCGCCGATGCCCACGCCGGACACGATGGCGCCGTAGCCGCCGGCGCCGCGATGGAGCACATCGCGCGCGTAAACCGGCAGCATCGTGAGGAACGAGTAGCCGAACACGCTCAGTGTCGCCGTGATGGCGATCAGCGTCCGCGGCCACCGGTTGTCGGCGATGTAGCGATAGCCCTCCCGGAGCCCCTCCTGAAAGCTGGCCCGATCGCCCGCGGGCGCCGGCGGCGTCTCCGGCAGCCGCATCATGAGAAGCCCGGCGATGACCGCGAGATAGCTCAGCGCGTTCGCGAAGAAGCAGGCCGCGATCCCGATGGCGGCGATGAGCACGCCCGCCACCGCCGGCCCGATCACGCGCGACACGTTGAACGCCGACGAGTTGAGCGCAATCGCGTTCATCAGGTCTGCCTTCCCCACCAGGTCCACCACGAACGCCTGCCGGGTCGGAACCTCGAACGCGGAGAGGAGCCCGAAGAAGACCGCGAGCGCGATCACCCAGGGCACGCTCACCAGATGCGTCACGGTGAGGATGCCGAGCGCGAGCGCCTCGCAGAGCATGAGGCACTGGAGGATCAGGATCACCCGGTGCTTGTTCACCCGGTCCGCGAGCACGCCGCCGTAGAGCGTGAAGAGCAGGATCGGCAGCGAGCCGAGGGTGGTGACGAGCCCGACGGCGAAGGCGGAGTTGGTGAGGGTCAGGACGAGCCAGCCGTGCGCCACCGTCTGCATCCAGGTGCCGCAGAGCGACAGGAACTGTCCGCCCAGAAAGAGGCGGAAATTGCGGTGCCGGAGCGAGGCGACGGCGGAAACGGCTGGGAGACGGTCGAGCACGCGGGGAAAATAGGCGAACCAGTGGTCGGCCGAACAGCCGTCAGCCGGAATCTGACGCGCCGCCGGCCGATTCGCTGACAACGACGCCTTCCCGCCCTTTCGCGCATCCGCCCATCTGCCTAAACTCCAAAAATGCGGTTCACGACCTACTCGAAGTACACTCCCGAGCTCGCCGACGCGGTCAACCTCCAGGGCCTCCTCGACCAGTTGAGCGATTTCCTGCTCCAGTCCGGCTTTGCCGGCGGTGAGCAGGGATTCTGGGGGGACGAGCCCGAGGGTGACCGGTCGATGGACGCGCTCCGGCAGGCGATCCTCCAGGCGCTGATCGATTCGGGCCAGCTCACCCCCGACATGCTCACGGTGCTCCGGGGCGACGGCACCGGCGACGCCGCGAAGGACGAGGAGGTCCAGCGGCAGCTCGCCGAGCTGCTCGACCGCATCGTCCAGCGGCTGATCGACGAAGGGTTCCTCAACGTCTCCCAGGCGCCGCAGGTGCCGGCCGGCCACCAGTCGGTGCTCGGGCCCGGCGGGCAGGCCCAGGCCGCGGCCCAGCAGGTGCAGTTCAACCTCACCGACAAGGGAATCGACTTCCTCGGCTACAAGACGCTGAAGGGGCTGCTGGGGAGCATCGGCAAGTCGAGCTTCGGCGCTCACGACACCGCCTACCTCGCCACCGGCGTCGAGGCCGAGTCGTCGAGCAAGCCATACGAGTTCGGCGACGTGCTGAATCTCGACGTCCCCGCCACCCTGGGGAACGCGATCGCCCGCGAGGGGCTCGGCGTCCCGCTCAATCTCGAGTACAGCGATCTGATGGTGAGCCAGTCCGAGTACCGGTCGTCGGCCGCCACGGTGCTGATGCTCGACTGCTCGCACTCGATGATCCTGTACGGCGAGGATCGCTTCACGCCGGCCAAGAAGGTCGCGCTCGCGCTGACGCACCTGATCCGCACCCAGTTCCCCGGCGACAGTCTCCGCGTGGTCCTCTTCCACGACTCGGCGGAGGAGATCCCGCTCAGGGCACTCGCCGCGGCGCAGGTGGGGCCGTACCACACCAACACCGCGGAAGGGCTCAAGCTCGCCCGGCGGATCCTCACGGCGCAGAAGAAGGACATGCGCCAGATCATCATGATCACCGACGGGAAGCCCAGCGCGCTCACGATGCCCGACGGCCGGATCTACGTGAACTCGATGGGCCTCGATCCGATGATCCTCCAGGCGACCTACCGCGAGGTCGCTGAGTGCCGCCGGGCGGGGGTCATGATCAACACCTTCATGCTGGCCCGTGACCGGAGCCTCGTCGAGTTCGTGAAGCACGTCGCGGAGATCTGCCGCGGGAAGGCGTATTTCACCAACACGATGACGCTGGGGCAGTTCATTCTCATGGACTTCATGAAGCGGAAGACGCGGCGGGTCTCCTGACCGCTGCGGGATCGGAGGACCGATGCAGCGCATACATCTGCTTGGCCTGGCGCTCCTGGCGGCATGCGCGCCGGCCAATGTCGCCGGAGGCAACACTGCAGCGGCGACCGGGGGAACCGCGGGCGGGACCCCGGTTCCGGCCGACGCTCCGGTGACCGGCCGCACCAACAATCCCACCCCCACCTCGATCGGCAGCAGCCCCGCCGGCGACCACCCGGCCGACTCGACCGGACACCGGCCCGCCACCGCGCAGGACACCGTACGGAGTCACTGACCGAGGTAGCGGAGGCGGTCATCGCGTGCGAGCGCTGCGACCGCCTCCGGGCGCATTGCCGTACGATCGCCGCGACGCGAAAGCGCGAGTTCCGGCATGAGGAGTACTGGGGACGGCCGGTGCCGGGGTTCGGCGACCCGAACGCCCGCCTGGTCATCGTCGGCCTGGCGCCCGCGGCGCATGGCGCCAATCGCACCGGCCGGATGTTCACCGGAGACTCCAGCGGCAACTGGCTGTACGAGGCGCTGCACCGCTTCGGCTTCGCGTCGCAGGCCGAGAGCCGCGCGCGTGGCGACGGGCTCGTCCTGACCGACTGCTACATCGCCGCCGGCGCCCGTTGCGCGCCACCCGACAACAAGCCGACCCGTGAGGAGCTCGACGCCTGCCAGCCGTTTCTGGAGGCGGAGCTGCGCCTGCTCAACCGAAAGCGGATCATCCTGGTCCTGGGGCGGATCGCGTGGGAGCGCTATCTCAAGGCGTCAGGATGGTGGACGCAGCTCCGCACGGCCGAACGGCCTCCGTTCGCCCATGGCGCGGAGGCCGCTCTGCCGGACGGGATCGTCCTGCTGTCGTCGTTTCACCCGAGTCGCCAGAACACCAACACCGGGCGGCTGACCCGCGAGATGTGGCACTCGGTGTTCGCGCGGGCGAGGAGTCTGCTGGCCGCTGAATAGGGGCGGCCCGACCGGTCATTGCGAGGAGCGAAGCGCCGAAGCAATCTGGTCGCTCATGGCGGGGCTCCGCTCATGCCCGGCCGTTCGCCATGAGCCACCAGATTGCCGCGGCCCCTCCGGGGCCTCGCAATGACTCGCGCCCCCTACCGCACCCCTCCCGTCACCCGCTTCGCCATCTGCCCGGCAGTGAGCCGGCCATCAGCTCCGGCCTCATTGATGATCGCCACCTGTGCGATCGGGATGCTCGAGGGGTAGCGGCTGTTGAATTCCTGCACCGTCATTGCCGACGGCACGCGGACCAGCTCGACCTTGGCGGGCTGGACGTTCAGCGCGGACTGGTCGGTGAGCGGACCGAAGCTCCCCATGGTGCGGCGGAAGACGGCGTCGTACTGGCTCATCCCGGCCGCCGGGGTGTAGCCCAGGATCTGATAGGTCGCGTTGCCGTACGAGATGAACGTCACCAGCCCCGCGACCACGCCCTGATCGGTCTGCGCCTGGAAATAGCCGGCGACCGCGGGCAGCCCGTTGATCGTCGTGTTGGAGACGTTGTTCGACTGCACGCCCTGCTGGCTGAAGAACTGCTGCGCCGCCGCGCTGGGCGATCCCTGCCCCAGGGTCAGCTGGATGACGGCATCCTGGTTCGGGCTCGCCGCGATGACCGCCTGCGCGGTGTTCTGCGTCTTCCAGTCGCTCGGGAAGGTCAGCTGGAAGCGGAGATCGGGATGGAGGAAGACGCCGTTCCGGAAGAAGCCCTGCCGCGGATCCTCACCGAAGACGAGACCGTTGATCTGCTGGAGGTAGCCGTCCCGGTTCACCCGCGCGTTCGCCAGACTCTTGTGCAGGGTATCGAGCCGCGCCTGCGTGTTGGCGATCCGGTTGGCCGGTGCCGGGTGGGTGGAGAGCCAGTTGGGAAGCTTCCCCTGGCCGCCCGTCGCCGCGTCCAGCCGGTCCAGCGTCTGGAAGACATTCGACATCTGCCGCACATCGTAGTTGTCGTTCAGCGCGTAGCGGAACCCGGCGAGATCCGCCTCGTTCTCGGCGTCACGCGAGTACTGGAGGAAGAGAATGCTGAGGCCGGCCCCGGCGAGCTGGCCATACTTCGCGACTGTCGGTGACAGGATGCTGCCGATGCCGAGCCCGAGCTGGGCGACCTGCGCCTTGCTGATCTGGCTCACCGAGTGCCGGTTGGTCACGTGTCCGATCTCGTGGCCCAGGACCGTCGCCAGCTCCGCCTCGTTGTTCATGTACGTCATGAGGCCGCGGGTGACGAAGATGAAGCCGCCCGGCAGCGCGAAGGCGTTGACCGACGCGTCGTCCACCACGTGGAATTCCCAGGGGAGCTGTGGGCGCTCCGTCCGCGCGGCGAGCTCCTTGCCGATGCGCGAGACGTACGCCTGGAGGCCGGGATCCTTCACCTCGCCGATCTGCTGCAGCGTCTGCTGCGCCGCCTCGCGGCCCATCTGGATCTCCTGGGATTCGGAGATCAGCGAGAGCTGGCTCTTGCCGGTGACGGGGTTGGTGGCGCATCCCGCGGCGAGCGCCGCTGAGAGCATGAGCACATGACGCCGGGCCATAACGATCCTCCCTCATGAGGGAAACGGAGCCGCGCGCACGGCGGCACGGATGTCATGGTACAGGATCGGGAGAAACGGGGCTGTGATGTGCGTCGCGCCGGACCCCGAAAGGGACCCGGCGCGGCGGCAAGGCTGGTCAGGGAGCCGTCAGGGGCTGGGGGCAGCTGTCGCGGTGAACGTCACGACGGGCAGGGCATCGACTGTAGCGGTAGCGGTGAAGACACCGGCCGTGGTCCCCATGGTCCACGCCACGCTCGACTTCCCCGCCTCGTCGGTGGTATCGACGGTCTGCGAGAGCGTGCCGCCGGTCGCGGCCCAGGTGACGACGAAGCCCGGCACCGGTTTGCCCGCGCTGTCGCTGATCGCCACCACCAGCGGGTCCGGCAGCGTCGTGCCGACGGGGGTGCTCTGGAGATTGCCCGAGCTCACGCTGGCCGCTGCCGGACTCCCGGCGAGGTTCAGCGGCTCCAATGTGTCCTTGCACGCTGCCGCGCCGAGGCACACGATCAGCGCGACGGCGGCCGGTCCCGCAATGTTCCTTGGACCACGGTTCACTTGACGCACCCCGTCACGTCGCCGTTCGGCTCGGTGGTCGTCTGCTCCGCTTCGATGTCCTCGCCCAGGCCGAACCAAGTGCTCGCCTCGGAATAGACTCGGAGGGTGCCGGCCGCGGTCAGCTTCGTGATCGTCCAGCATACCGGCGATGACACTGCGTCGAGCGCGAACGTCGTGCTGCCTCGGCCGGACACGGCGCCGATGCCGTCTATCGTGCCCGACCAGCTGGTATCCGACTCGATGTGGATGACCCGCCCGCCACACCCGGCGATCAGGACCGTCGACATGATCGGCAGCAGCGCCGCCATGCGCAGGCGGAACACTCTCATGGGCGGGTCGTGGAATCCGGCGCGGTGTCCTGCACCGGCGCGCCGGGACGCTCGGCGAGGGTGAAGGTACCGAA
>JBLMWC010000081.1:0-36301 GCA_050257015.1 Bacillota bacterium
GCCGTGGCGTTACGAACGGGACTACGCCGGCTTCGTCCCGCTGCCGAACGGCCATTACCAGGTCCGGCCGCTTCCCCCTACCGCGCGGGGCTACGACCTCATCTATCTCGCCGATACCTACGGCGTCTACATCGACGACTTCGAGCGGCTGAACGTGGCCGGCACCCACTCGCCGAAGATCTACGGCGGCATGTCGCCGGCTGAGGTGCAGGCGATCCGGGAGGGCGTGGATGCCGGCGCCACGCTGGTGGGCGAGTTCAATACCTTCGCCAGCCCGACCGACGGCACCGCGCGCGCGGGACTCGAGGATCTCTTCGGTGTGACGTGGACCGGGTGGGCGGGCCGCCGGTTCGACGATCTGACGCCGAATGTCGAGGTGCCGGTCTGGGCCGTCACCGACTACCAGAAGCAGTACGGCCGGCCCTGGGCCTTCACCGGCCCGGGCTTCCTCTTCGTCCACGAGAGTGGTCGCGTGGTGGTGCTGGCGGAGCCGGGAGACATCGGGCGCGACGGGGCGACGCTGGTCTTCGAGCCGGGCCGTGCCGCGGCCTACCACGCGCGCGACGAGGTGCCGTACCACTACTGGTTCGACATCGTGGAGCCGAGGGCCGGGACGACCGTCGAGGCGCGATACCGGCTGGCGGTGACCGACTATGGGCGGCTGGTTCTCACCCGCGCGCGGATCCCCTGGAGCTTCCCCGCGATCCTGCGGCGGGAGGGGCCGCACGCGCCGATCTACTATTTCGCCGGCGATTTCGCCGACAACCGGTTCGTACCGTCATGGACCCGCTACCGCGGCGCGGCGGCCACCGCGCGCTGGATGCCGGCCACCTTCCAGAGCGTCACCAACCTCTTCTACTGGCGGGTGTACGAGCCGCTGCTGGAGACGATTCTCGGCCAGGTGCATCGTGTGCCGTCGGCCTCGCCACCGGCGCCGATGTAACATGGGCCGACCGGGCCCAGAGTTCGGGATTTCTTCTCTGTCGCGGTCCGGTAGCGGACGGCATGGTAGAAACGGCGCGTCGCCGAGCCTGCTCGGTAGACGACTGGCGCCGCCTCGACATTTTCGTTGTCGCCGGCCCGGCGCCAGTGGGTCGGCTCTGCCAGCTGAGGGACTAATGTGATGCTGACTGTCGCCCTCGAGCAGGAGCGCCTCATCGTGGCGCAGCGTCTCCTGCGGGAAATCGAACGTCGCCACGGCCTCCCCCCGTCTCAGCATATTGACCTGCAGCCTGCCGTCGTTGACCGCTTCCTGGCAGCGTATCTTCCGGAGTCCAGAGAAGGCGAACCCGCGCCCCAGGCGCTCGAGTACGCCTTCACGGCCACGCTCGTTGACGCAGTCGACCTGCTTCGCAGGGTAATCGACGAGTCGCCGGGCGGGTCGGGTTCGGCGCTGTACGTACATGACCTCGACACCGGCACCACGATGTCCAACGGGGAGCTCACGTAGATCCACGCCGCCGGGCCGCGTGCCCGGCAACGCATGGCCTGCGGCCCTCCCCACCTTCAGGGGAGGGCCGTCTTGTTTGCACTGCTTCTGCTGCTGCAGGCGTCGGACCCGGCGCCGCTCGCCGTTCGGCTCGCCGGTATGACTGCGGTCACCGGCTTCGAGGCGCGGACGGTGGATTCGATTCTCACCCTCCTGCCCGGCGCGATCCGCGACCGCGCCGGCAGCGCCGTCCTGCGACTCGGCCGGGGCGCGCCGGCGCGGCTCGTCGCCTGCCCGCTCGACGAGCCGGGGTACGTCGTCGGCGGGATGCGGGACGACGGCTGGCTCACGCTGCACCGCGTGCCGGGCCGGGTGCCTCCGCTCGTGGACCAGCAGCTCGAGGGCCAGCGCGTCACGGTGTGGGGAACGCGGGGCGCGGTGCCCGCGGTCGTCGGCGTCCGCTCGACGCATCTGACCCGCGGTCGTACCGCCGCCGAGGGCCCGTTCACGGCGGATGCCGCGTACGTGGACGTCGGTGCGGCGACGCGGGCGCAGGCGGCAGCCGCCGGGGTCGCGCTCCTCGCGCCGGTGGCGCTCACCAAGCGGCCGCATCTCTACGGGGACTCGCTCCTCGCGGCTCCGATCGCCGGCCGGCGCGGCGGATGCGCCGCCCTCATCGCCGCGGCCCGCGACGCCCGGCCGGCCTCCGGAACCACCGTCGTCGCCTTCGTGGTCGAGCAGAATCTCTCGCGCCGCGGCCTCCTCACCGCCATGCACGAGTACGGCCCCTTCACCGAGACGCTGCTGGTCGACCCCGACACGAGCACCGTCCGCGACGCCGGCGACCTCGGCACGGTGGTGCGCGAGCGGGCTGCCGTCCGCTACGCGGGCACGCCGGTGGAGACCGTCTCACTGCACGACGTCACCGCACTCGCCGGCCGGCTCCGGCAGTGGATCGGAGGCGACCGATGAGACGCGCCATTGCGCTGCTCGCGCTCCTGATTCCAGGCGCACTCGCCGCCCAGCGGAAAGCGCCGCCGGCGGTCACGGTGACGGAAGCCGAGCAGGTGCTCGCGCCGCTGGTGGAGAGCTACGGACCATCGGGGATGGAGGCGCCGGTACGGGAGACGGTGAAGCGGCTGCTTCCGTCCTGGGCACGTACCGAGACCGACACCGCCGGCAACCTCTGGCTCAGGGTCGGAAGCGGCGAGCCGCTGGTCGTCTTCGTGGCGCATCTGGATGAGATCGGCTACCGCGTGAGCGCAATCCGTGACGACGGTACGCTCGAGCTCCGGCCGCTCGGCGGATTCTTCACCTCGCTCTACGAGGGGCGCCCCGCGCTGGTCCACACTGGTGCGGCCACCGTGCCCGGCGTCTTCATGCCGCGCGATTCGATCGGTGCGGCCCCGACGCACAACCCGCCGTCGCTCCGGGTGGACATCGGCGTCACGTCGCGCGAGGCCGCCGGGCGGCTCGGCGTCCAGGTTGGCAGCACGGTGACGATGCCGAAGGAGTACGTGCGTCTCGCCGGCACGCGCGCCACCGGCCGCTCCTTCGACGACCGCGTCGGCTCGGCGGCGCAGGTGCTCGCGGTGCGCCACCTCGACCGCTCGAAGCTGCGCCATGCCGTCGTGTTCATCTGGAGCGTGCGCGAGGAGGTGGGACTCGAGGGAGCGGAAGCCGCCGCCCGCCAGCTCGGGCTGACTCCGTCGCGCGTTCACGCGATCGACACCTTCGTCTCCGCCGATTCGCCGCTCGAGCTGCCCAACTTCGCGGTCGCACCGATCGGGGCGGGGGCGGTCGCCCGCGCGGTGGACAACAGCGCGGTTACGCCGCCCTCCCTGCTCGATTCGCTCGTCCGGGTTGCCCGTCTGCGCGGCATTCCGCTCCAGCTTGGTACCACCAACGGTGGGAACGACGGTTCCGTGTTTTCATCATGGGGCGTTCCCGACGTGGCGCTCGCCTGGCCGCTCCGCTACTCGCATTCGCCCGCCGAGGTCGTGGACCTGCGCGACGTGGCGAGTCTCGCATCGCTGGTGCAGGCGGTGGCCGAGACGTGGTGAGGGTCCGCCGGTGAACGAGCTGGCGCGCTTCGCGCTGCTCCTGCTCGTCTTCGGCGTGCTGCTCGGCGTGAGCGTGCTCTTCAGCCGGGCATCCGAGCGCTTCGGGCTTCCGATCGCGCTCATCTTCATGGTCGTCGGGATGCTCGCCGGGGTGGACGGCCCCGGCGGCATCGAGTTCGGCGACTTCCATCTCGCGTTCCGGCTCGGCACCGCGGCACTGGTCCTCATTCTCTTCGACGGCGGCCTCAACACCCCGCTCACCGCCGTCCGTCGCGCCATCCTCCCGGCCGGCATCCTCGCCACCGTCGGCGTCGCCGGCACGGCGGCGCTGATGGCGATCGGGGCTCGCCTTCTCCTCGGCTTCAGCTGGCCGCTCGCGCTGCTGCTCGGCGCCATCGTCTCCTCGACCGACGCCGCCGCCGTGTTCTCCGTGCTCAGGGGAAGCGGACTGCACCTCAGGAAACGGCTCGCCGCGACGATCGAGGTCGAGTCCGGCCTCAACGATCCGATGGCGATGATCCTGACGATCGTGCTGACCGAGAACCTGATCACGCCCGGCGGCATCAACCTGTGGCGCACTCCGGCGGTGGTGGTGCTCGAGCTCGCGATCGGCGTCGCGGCGGGGTGGGCGATCGGACTGGGCGGCCGCCGCCTGCTCATGCGCCTCAAGCTGCCGGCCGAGGGGCTCTACCCCGTGCTGACCGTCGCGCTGGCGTCGCTCGCCTTTGCGCTGCCGACGCTCATGCACGGGAGCGGGCTCCTCGGCGTCTACGTCGCCGGCGTGACGCTCGGCGCCGGCGACCTGCCGTACCGTGCCGGCATCTTCCGCGTGCACGACGCGCTGGCCTGGCTCAGCCAGATCACCATGTTCCTCCTGCTCGGCCTCCTGGTGAATCCGTCCCACCTGCCGGCGGTCGCCGTCATCGGGCTGGTGCTGGCGCTGCTGCTGGCGTTCGTCGCCCGGCCGCTGGTCGTCGCGCTCTGCCTGTGGCCGCTCGGGTTTGCCCGGAAGGAGATCGGGTACATCGGATGGGTGGGGCTCAGGGGCGCGGTGCCGATCATCCTGGCCACCGTGCCGGTGCTCGCCGGCGCATCGGGGGCCGAGGGGATCTTCAACGTCGTCTTCTTCATCGCGGTGGTGAACGCATTCGTGCCGGGCGCGACGGTGCCGTTCCTGACGCGGCGCCTGCGGCTTCAGCGCGTCGGCGGCCCGGAGGCCCCGACGGTGCTGGCGCTCAACTCGCGCGAGCCGCTCAAGGGACTGCTCCTGAGCTTCCACGTGGACGGAATCCTCGCCGTTTCCGGTCTCACCATCGGGGACCTCGAGCTGCCGGAGGATTCCGCCGTGATTCTCCTGGTGCGGGGCCGGACGCTGTTGCCGCCGCGGCCCGAGCTCACGCTGGAGGCCGGTGACCAGGTCTACGTCGTGGCCCAGCCCGAGGACCGCGGTCTGGTGCAGCTGCTCTTCGGCCGCCCCGATCAGGACTGAATCGCGGCGCGGTAGCGGGCGGCCGAGCGCATCACGGCGGCCTTTCCTTCCTGCATGACGTGCGCATCCCACCAGGCACCGTAGATCCGCTCGAACTCGTACGGCTCGAGCGCGGCGGCGATGCGGCTGATCGTGGCGGCTGGCAGAGGAATGAGGTTGGGATAGCTCCACATGAAGCTGACGAACCGGCGGTCGGGGATGACCTGCACGATGTCGCCGCTCAGGAGCGCGCCCCGGCCGTCGGCGCCGCCGGCCCAGTGCAGCACCGTCCCGCCGGCGAAGTGGCCGCCGCAGCGGATGAGGGTGAGCCCGTCGCCGATCGCATCGGTCTCGCCCTCCCAGAAGCGGAGAACCGGATCGGGCCGCATGACGTGCTCGCGATCGGCGGCGTGGAGATAGACCGGGCAGTCGAACGCCCGGCCCCACTCGACCATTGTGGTGTAGTAGTGCGGATGCGAGATGGCGATGGCGGAGAGCCCGCCCAAGGCGTTGATGATGTCGGCGGTGGCGTCGTCGAGGAGCGCGATGCAGTCCCAGAGGACGTTGCCGCCGGGACTCTGGAGGAGAAGAGCGCGCTGGCCGATGGCGAAGGCGGGGACGGTCCCGATACCGTAGAGGCCCGGCTGGATTCGCTGGAAGGCGTTCCGGTGCGCAGAGCGGAGCGTCTGCAGCGTGGTCCAGCGCTGACCCGACTCGGGGACGTACTGTCGCTCGTCGGTGCAGATGGGGCAGGTGGCGGGTGCTTCGCCGCGCGGGGCGAACTGGGTCCCGCAGGTCACGCAGATCCAGCAGGTGTCGGGCATCGTCATCTCCCGGCTTAACGCCGGTCCGGGTGGTGCGTCTGTCAGGGCGTCGGCAACCCCAACGAGGAGGATCCATGCGGAAGGCGCTTTCCATCGCCGCCGGTCTGGCCCTGCTGTCGGCCTCCCCCGCGCTGGTCTCGGCGCAGGCGCCGAGGCATCCGGCGGCCCAGCGGCAGGACATCCGGCAGGACCGTCGCGAGCTGCGCCCGGACCGCCACGAGGTGCGGAGCGACCGGCGCGAGGTCCGGAGCGATGCGCGTGAAGTTCGGCGCGACCGGCGAGCGGGCGATACCGCCGAAGCGCGTCGCGACGCGCGGGACCTCCGGCGCGACCGCCGGGATCTCCGGGCCGACCGCCGCGACCGGCGGCAGGACCGGCGGGATTTGCGGCAGGACCTGCACGGGAAATAACCGCGCCGTCTGCGGGAGGCGAGGCCCCGGCGAGCAGCCGGGGCCTCGTCGCGTCCGGCCACTTGCGCGCGAGCCGTGCGCGTGCATATTTATGCATTATGCAAACTTCGCGTGGCGTACTCGCCCTCGCCTTCTCCGGCGGCCTCGACACCTCCTACTGCGTGCCCCGGCTCGCCGAGGCCGGCTGGACGGTGCACACCGTCTTCGTCAATACCGGCGGCAGCACGCCGGCCCAGCGCGCCGCCATCCGGGCACAGGCCCAGGCGGTCGGTGCGGTGCAGCACCATGAGGTGGATGCGCGCCAGCTGGTCTACGACCGCTTCGTCCGCTACCTGGTGCAGGGCAACGTGCTCCGCGGCGAAGTCTATCCGCTGAGCGTCGCCGCCGAGCGCACGCAGCAGGCGCTCTCCGTGCTGGAATTGGCGCGCACGATCGGCGCGAAGGCGATCGCCCACGGCTCGACCGGCGCGGGCAACGATCAGATCCGCTTCGACATCGCGCTCCGCGTCCTGGCGCCCGACCTCGAGATCGTGACGCCGATCCGCGAGGGCTCGGTCCGGCGCGAGGAGTCGATTGCCTACCTGAAGGAGCGCGGCCTGCCGATTCCCGAGAAGGCCGGCTCCTATTCCATCAACCGCGGCCTCTGGGGTACCACGTGGGGCGGCGGCTGGACTCACGACACCTGGGCGGGACCGCCGGCCGAGCTCATCGATCCGCCGGCCGACGCGCCGGCGCCGTCGGAGATCGTCATCGCGTGGGACGGCGGCCTGCCCGTTTCCCTCGATGGCGCGCCGCACGCGGGTCCCGCGCTCATCGAGCGGCTGGGTGACCTCGCCGAGTCCTACGGCGTCGGCCGCAACATCCACGTCGGCGAGACGGCGCTCGGCATCAAGGGCCGGATCGGGTTCGAGGCGGGTGCCGCGCTCATCCTGATCGCGGCGCACCGCGAGCTCGAGAAGCTGGTGCTCACCAAGTGGCAGGCGTTCTGGAAGGACCAGCTCGGCCGTTTCTACGGTGATCGGCTGCACGAGGGCCACTATTTCGATCCCGCTCTGCGGGACATCGAGGCGCTGATCACCAGCTCGCAGCAGCGTGTCACCGGCGAGACGCGCGTGCGGCTCGCGCCCAGCCGCTTCCAGGTGGTCGGCACCCGGAGCCCGCACTCGATGATGGATCCCGCGATCGCGACGTACGGCGAGGAGAACCATCTCTGGACCGGCGACGAGGCCCGCGATTTCGCCCGCGTATCGGCGATCCCGTCGCTGCTGGCCGCGCGTGCGGCCGAGCGTCACTAGCCCGAAGGAGATACCGATGGTCGTCACCACGCGCGTCCGGCTCGACCGGGTCGCCTCGTCCACGAAGAATGCGCATCTCTCGTCCGAAGTGATCGTGGGCGACGAGATCGTGGCCGCCGAGGGCTACGTCCTCGCCGTCCGCATCCTCGAGGACAAGTCGTCCTACAACACCGTCGAGGATCTCGCCGGCCGCATGGTGTCCCTCCGCGCGGGTGACGTGCTGGCGGGCACCCTCGGCAGCCGCCGCGCGCTTCGCGGCTACGCCGGCGTCGTTCCGAGCCACATCGCCGTGGGCGACACGATCAACGTCCTCAACCTGGGCGGGATCCTGGGGCGCTGCACCTCGGTCAATCCCGACATCGGGGCGCCGTTCTCCGCCGAGGTGCTGGGCGCCGTGCTCACCTTTCCCGAGCTGGGCGACCGGATCGGCCGCCCCGCCCACATCCGCGATCACGCGGTGCCGCCGGCCGACCGGCTCGAGAGCACCGTGCCGGTCGTCTACGTCGCCGGCACCTGCATGAACGCCGGCAAGACCGTCGCTGCCACCGAGCTCGTGCGCGGGCTCGCCCGCTCGGGGCTTCGCGTCGCGGCGTGCAAGCTGACCGGCGTCTCGCTCATGCGTGACGTGCTCTCGATGACCGATGCCGGCGCCATCGCGGCGCTCACCTTCAACGACGTCGGCGTGGCCAGCACGCACCCCGGCGTCACCGTCGCCACCGCCAAGGGGATCTTCAACCGGCTCGCCGCCGCCAAGCCCGACGTGATCGTGGCCGAGCTGGGCGACGGGATCCTCGGTGAGTACGGGGTGCAGGACATCCTGCACGACCGCGAGCTCGCCGCCGCCGGCGCCGCGTGGATCATGGCGGCGCCCGATCCGGTCGGCTGCTGGGGCGCGGCGGAGCTGATGCGGAACGAGTACGGGCTCACGATCACCGCACTGACCGGCCCCGCCACCGACAACGAGGTGGGCCGCGATTACATCCGCGCGGAGCTCCAGCTTCCCGCCCACAACGCCCGGCGCGACGCCGAGGGACTCGTCGCCGCGACACTGGCCGCGCTCGAGGCGCGCTCGGCCGCCGCGCCGCTCGCGATCTCCGCGTGACGGGACTGCGTGTCGCGGTGGTAGGCGCCGCGGGCTATGCCGGCGGCGAGCTCCTCCGCCTTCTGCTCCAGCATCCGAACGTCGCCGAGTGCGTGGCCACGAGCCGGAGCCAGGCGGGGAAGCCGATCGCCGAGGTTCATCCGACGCTGGCGCCGCTCACCGAGGCGCGGTTCTCCGGGTCCACGCCGGGCGAGATCTCGCGCGGCCGCGATGTCGTCTTCCTCGCACTGGAGCATGGCGAGTCGTCCCGGCTCGCCGAGGAGATCTTCGAGGCGGGGCCCGGGATGCTGATTGATCTCGCCGCCGACTTCCGGATCGCCGCGCCCAGGCTGTACGAGCGCTATTACGGCGCGCACCCCGCCCCCGATCTGGTGAGCCGGTTCAGCTACGGGCTCGCCGACGTGGCGGGCGAGACGCTCCGCGGCGCGACGGCGATCGCGGCGCCCGGCTGTTTCGCCACCGCGGCCCAGCTCGCGCTCTATCCGCTCGCCCAGGCTGGGCTCGACCTTTCGCCCACGCTCTTCGCGATCACCGGCTCGAGCGGCGCGGGCGTGCACCCGCGGGCCACGACGCATCACCCGGCCCGCGCCAACAACGTGTTCGCGTACTCCGTCCTGAGTCACCGGCACGAAGCGGAGGTGCTGCATGCGTGGCGCACCTGGACCGGACGGCCGGATGCGAGCGCGCGGCTGATGGTGCACTCGGGGCCGTTCGTCCGGGGGATCTATCTCACGATGCACGCCTTCCTGCCCGGTGACGCCGGCGTCGCGTCGCTGTACCGGCAGGCCTACGAGAACCGGCGCTTCGTCCGACTGCTCGACCGCCCGCCCGAGCTCACGCATGCGGTCGGCACCAACTACGCCTTGATCCACGCCGCGCTGAGCGACGACAACCGGGAAATCCAGGTCTCCGTCGCCATCGACAACCTGATCAAGGGCGCCGGCGGCCAGGCGATCCAGGCCATGAACCTCGCGCTCGGCCTCCCGGAAGAGGCCGGCCTCACCGCGGTGGGAGTATTTCCATGCTAGAGACGATGGACGCGCTGCTTCCGGTCTACGCCCAGATGCCGGTCCGCCCCGTGTCGGGACACGGCTCCTGGCTGGTGGACGAAGAGGGCAACGAGTGGCTCGACGCCTACGGCGGCCACGCCGTGGCCTCGACGGGACACAGCCATCCCGACGTGGTGCGCGCGATCACCGACCAGGCGGCGCGGCTCCTGTTCTACTCGACGGTGGTACCGCATCCGAACCGTGAGGAGCTGGCCCGGGCGCTGGCGCGCCTCTCGCCCGATCCGCTGGAGCGGGTCTTCTTCTGCAACTCCGGCGCGGAAGCGAACGAGAACGCGATGCTCCTCGCGCGGAAGACGACCGGCCGCCAGGGAATGGTGTCGCTCGCCGGCGGCTGGCACGGCCGCACCGTCGCCACGCTCGCCGTGACGGACGGCGCGAAGTACGAAGAGGGCGCCAGGCGGGCGGGGATGCCGCTCTCGCGGAAGGTCGCCTTCAACGACATCGCGGCGCTCGATGCCGCGGTGGACGACACCATCGCCGGCGTCATCATCGAGCCGGTGCAGGGGATGTCCGGCGCGCGCGACTGCTCGACGGCGTTCCTTCAGGCGGCGCGGGAGATCTGCGACGCCCGGGGCGCCAGACTCATCTTCGACGAGGTGCAGTGCGGCGTGGGCCGCTCGGGGACGTTCACCGCCGCCGAGTCGTTCGGCGTGGTGCCGGATCTCCTCACGATGGCCAAGGGGCTCGCATCCGGGCTCCCGATCGGCGCCGTCGTCACCACGCGCGCCATCGCCGATCAGCTGGTGATCGGCGACCTCGGCAGCACCTTCGGCGGCGGGCCGGTGCCGTGCGCGGCGGGGCTCGCGACGATCGCCGTGATCGAGCGCGAAGGGCTGATGGAGAACGTGCTCGAGGTCGGCGCGCACCTCACCCGGGGCGCCCTCGCACTCGGCATCGAGGGCGTACAGGGGCGCGGTCTCCTGCTCGGCCTCCGGCTGGGTCGGCCGGCGTCGGCGGTGCAGAAGGCGCTCTTCGAGCGGCGGATCCTCACCGGAACCGCGTCCGATCCGACGGTGCTCCGGCTCCTGCCGCCGCTCTCGTTCTCGGTGGCGGAGGCGAATCTGCTGCTGGACGCACTGAAGGAGATCCTGGCGTGACCCAGCGCGACTTCCTGGCGATGGAGGACTGGTCGCCCGACGAGATCCGGGGCCTGCTCGACCTCGCCGACCGCATCAAGCGGGGCGAGGTCAGCGGGGGACTGGAGAAGAAGGTCCTGGCCATGATCTTCATGGACCCGAGCCTCCGCACCCGGAGCAGCTTCGAGACGGGAATGTTCCTCCACGGGGGCCACGCTGTCGTGCTGGAGCCGGGGAAGGGCAGCTGGGCGCTCGAGACCGGGGAAGGCGCCGTCATGGACGGTACCGCGGTGGAGCACATTGCGGAGGCGGCCCGCGTGCTGGCCCGCTACGCCGACGCGCTCGCGGTGCGAGTGTTTCCCAAGGGGAAGGACTGGGCCGTCGAGCGCGAGGACCGCGTCATCCGCGACTTCGCGCGCTACTCCGACAAGCCGGTCATCAATCTGGAGTCTTCCCGGCGTCACCCGTGCCAGGGACTCGCCGACGCGATGACGCTCCGGGAGAAGCTGGGCGAGACGCGCGGCAAGCGGTTCGTGCTCTCCTGGGCGTGGCACCCGAAGCCGCTGCCGACTGCGGTGCCCGCGAGTGCCGCGATCGCCGCCGCGATGCTCGGGATGGAGATCGTGATCGCGCGGCCGGACGGGTACGAGCTCGACCCCGACGACACGGCGCTGATCCGTCAAATCGCCCGGCAGAACGGTGCGATGGTGCAGATCAGCAACGATTGCGACGACGCGCTGGTCGGCGCCGACGCGGTGTACGTGAAGTCGTGGGGATCACTCGAGTATTTCGGCCGCCCGGAGGAAGAGGCGGAGCAGCGTGCCGGCCTCCGCGACTGGCGGCTCACTGCGCCGCGGCTCCGGAACACCCGCGGCGGCAAGGGCATCGTGATGCACTGTCTCCCGGTCCGGCGGAACGTCGAGATCGACGACGCCGTGCTCGACGGCCCCAACTCGGCGGTGGTGGACGAGGCCGAGAACCGGCTCCACGCCCAGCGCGCGCTGCTGCTCGAAATGATCGGAACGCACTCATGAGCATCGACCCGACCCGCGGCATCGCCGGCCTCAAGGGCGCGCTCCGCTACGTCCGCGCCTATCGCGATCAGATCTTCGTCGTGAAGCTCGGCGGCGACGTGCTGAACGACGCCGAAGTGCTCGACCAGGTGGCGGCGCAGATCGCGCTTCTCTCCTCGCTGAGCATCCGCCTCGTCGTGGTGCACGGCGGCGGCCCGCAGGCCACGGCGCTCAGCCGCCGGCTGGGGCAGGAGCCGGTCATCGTCGCCGGCCGGCGCGTCACCGACGACGCGGCGCTCGAGGTGGCCAAGATGGTCTACGCCGGCGCGCTCAGCTCCGACCTCGTGGCAGCACTCCGCGAGCACCGGGTGCAGGCGGTGGGGCTGAGCGGCGTGGATGCCGACCTCATCACGGCCCACCGCCGCCCTCCTGTTTCGCTGGTGGACGATGCCGGCGCCACGCGGGAAGTCGACTTCGGCCACGTCGGCGACGTGGACCGCGTGGATCCGCGCGTGATCACGACGCTCGTGGAGGCGCGGTTCGTGCCGGTCGTCGCGAGCCTCGCCGGGGACGACGAGGGCAACATCTACAACGTGAACGCCGACACCGTCGCCGAGTCGCTCGCGGTGGCGCTTCGGGCGCAGAAGCTGATCTTCCTCACGGGCGCGCCCGGCGTGCTGCGCGATCGGAACGATCCCTCGACGCTCGTCACCTTCGCTGACCCGGACGACCTCGCCGGCCTCATGGCGAGCGGCGCCCTGGCCGGCGGAATGCGCCCCAAGGTGGAGGCCTGCATCCGCGCGGCGACCGGCGGAGTCGAGCGCACCCACATCATCGACGGCCGCGCCCCCGACGCACTCCTGCTCGAGGTCTTCACCGGCTCGGGCTGCGGCACCATGATCGTCGGCCGAAAGGAGAAGGCGACCTACCTTGGCGTTGACCTGGCCGGCTGAGATCGAGCTGCTGCGGGACCTCGTCGCCACGCCGTCGGTCAGCGGCAGCGAGGAGGCCGTCGGCCAGCTCGTCGAGGAGACGGTGGAGGGCTGGGGACTCCCGGTCGTCCGCGATGCTGCCGGCGTGCGCGTCGAGGTGCGCGGAAAGGCCGCCGGCCCCACGCTCGCGTTCGTTTCGCATCTCGATGTCGTCCCGCCCGGTGAAGGCTGGACCCGCGATCCATTCCGGCCGTCCATCGAGGAAGGGCGCCTCTACGGCCGCGGCTCCGGCGACGCGAAGGCGTCGGTTGCTGCGATGCTCCACGCCGCGCGCGACGTGGCCGACGCCGGCGGGCCGGCCCGCGGCCGCCTCGTCGTGATCCTGGGCTACGGCGAGGAGACGAAGCTGACCTCGATGCCCGATGCGGTCGCGGCCGTGGGGAGGGTGGATGCCGCGGTCGTGGGCGAGCCGACCAATCTCGATTTCGCGGTGGCGCAGCGCGGGCTCATGATGGTGGACCTCGTCGCCCACGGTGACCAGCGGCACGCCGGCTACGCCGCCGCCGACGGCAGCTTCACCAACGCTCTCATCGAGCTCTCGCGCGATCTCATGCGCCTCGAGACCGTCGCGACCTCGCGGCGGCACCCGGTGCTCGGGCTTCCCACGATCACGCCGACGATGGTCGAGGCCGGGGTGAGCCGGAACGTCACGCCCCCGGTCGCGCGCGCCGTGCTGGACATCCGGAGCACGCCGGTCTGGCCGCACGACGATCTCGCGGCGGAGCTTCGCGCGGCGCTCCACTCGGAGGTGGTGGTGACCTCGAGCCGGCTGGTGCCGTGCGAGACGCCGGCCGGCTCCCGGCTGCTCGAAGTGGCGAGCGCCGCCCGCCCGGAGGCGAAGCATTACGGCAGCCCGACCTGCTCCGACTGGGTCTTCCTCCGCGACCGCGACGCGTTCAAGTGCGGCCCCGGCACCAGCCGCCGCTCGCACACCGCCGACGAGTACGTGGACCTTCACGAGGTGAGCGAAGCGCGCCGCTTCTACGCCCGGCTCGCCATGGAGTACCTCGCGTGAGCACGCTCTGGTCGCCCGCCGCCGTCACCGACCGCATGATGCTCGACTACACCATCGGCGAGGACCGTGTGTGGGACGCGCGGCTTCTTCGCTGGGACGTGCTCGGGAGTCTCGGCCACGTCGAAGGACTTCGTGCCTCCGGACTGCTGAGCCCGACGGAGTATCGCCGGCTTCGCGCCGGTCTTCGTGCAGCGCTCCGTGCGGTGGATGCCGGCACGCTCCGGATCGGACAGCGGCACGAGGACGCGCATTCCGCCGTGGAGATGTGGCTCACAGGCCGCTGGCGCGACGCGGGCGAGCGCCTCCACACCGGCCGCTCGCGGAACGATCAGGTCACCTGCGACATCCGCCTCTACCTGAAGAGCACGCTGCTCGATCTGCATGCCGGCGCTCTGGCGCTCGCCGAGGCGCTCGTCGCCTTCGGCGCGCGGCACCGGCGGACGCTGCTGCCCGGCTACACCCATCAGCGCCGGGCGATGCCGTCGTCGGTCGCGCTCTGGGCCGGCGCGTATGCGGAAGGACTCCTCGACACCGTCGAGTCGCTGCCGGCGCTCTGGGCGCGGGTGGACCGCTCGCCGCTCGGGAGCGCCGCGGGATACGGGGTGCCGCTTCCGCTCGATCGCGAGGCGGCGGCGAAGGCGCTCGGGTTCGCCGGGCTCGATCACAATGTCGCCACGGTGCAGAACGGGCGCGGGAAGCTCGAGGCCGCGGCCCTCTTCTGGTGCGCCCAGCTGGGCCACGACCTCTCCCGACTGTCGGCGGACGTGATCCTCTACAGTGCGGAGGAGTTCGGGTACCTGGTGCTGCCGCCGGAGCTCGCGACCGGCTCCAGCATCATGCCGCACAAGCGGAACCCCGATCTCTTCGAGCTGACCCGCGCGCGCGCGGCGGCGGTCGACGGCGATCTCTTCACCGTGATGCAGCTAGCCGCCAAGCTCACCGGCGGCTATCACCGCGACTTCCAGCTCCTCAAGGAGCCGCTCTTACGCGGACTCGGCCGTACCGGCGAGATGCTCGGCATGCTGGCGCGTGCGGTCCCGATGCTCGGGGTGGACACGGCACGCTGCGCAGCCGCGCTCGCCGGCGGCGCCCTCGCGACCGACGAGGTGATGCGCCGGGTCGAGACCGGCGAGGCGTTCCGGCCGGCCTACCGGGACGTCGCGGCGGCGATCAGGCGGGGGGAGACGTTCCCCGCACCCGGCGCGGCCGATCTGCTGGCCCGCCGTCGCTCCACCGGCGGGGCCGGCAATCCGGAGCTCGGCGTGATCCGGTCGCGGATCGGTGCGGCGCGCGGCTGGGCCCGCCGCGAGCGCGCCCGCTTCGAGCGGGCGATGGCGCGGCTCGCGGGGAGGAAGGCGTGACCTCCGACCGCCGGAAGCGGCATCTCAAGATCCTCGAGCTGATCAGCACGCACGCGCTGCACACCCAGGAAGAGGTGGCGGAGCAGCTGGCACGCGAGGGATGGGAGGTCACCCAGCCGTCGGTGAGCCGCGACATCGCGGCGCTTCAGCTGGTGAAGGTCGGCGGCGTCTACCGCCGCCCGCGGGTGCGGGCTGAGTCGTCGGCGGATCCCGATGAGCGCCGGATTGCGGAGGGTGTGATCGGGATCGATCCCGCAGGGGATGCGCTCGTGGTGCTGCATACGCCGCCGGGGGAGGCGAACCGGGTCGGTGCCGCGCTCGACCGGCTGGCGTGGCCGGAGGTGGTCGGCACGCTGGCGGGCGATGACACGATCTTCGTGGCGGCGAAGGACCGCGAGGCGCAGCGGCGGCTGATGAGGCAGCTGCGGAAGCTGGCGGAGGCGTAGGGGAGGGCGGAAATGACAAAGGGGGCGGCCTCGTCGAGGCCGCCCCCTTTGTCGTGCGATGCTGTCGGCTACTGCTTGATGTGGAACAGGTTCGAGAACACGGCGCTCTGCGTGTATCCCGTGAAGTCCGACGTCGCCTCGAGGGTGTAGCCGCCCGCCTTGTCGAGAAGAACTCCCGTGAACGTCGCGACTCCGTTCGCATCGGTCACGGCGGTGGGCGAGATCGGCGTGAAGCTGCCGCTGTTGCCGGAGACGAGCAGGTGGATCGTGACGTCAGGCAGCACGGTTCCGCCATTTCCCTTTGCGGTCACCGTGAAGGGAGCGAGCGCAGTAGTCGTCGTGGCGTCGCTGATGAACGACATGGTCAGGTTCACCTGACCGGCATCCAGAACGCCGATGTCGCTCAGGCCATTCAGCGTCCCGCCGGTCCCGCCGCCGAGCGCGGCAGCATAGGCCGCCTGCGGTGTGACGAAGCTGAGCGCCAGGCCCGCGAGGCGCGGCAGCAAGCCTCTGGGCGCAGCACTCGCCAGCGGTGTGGTGCAGTCGAGGACGCCCGCGGTGACCAGCGGCAGGATGTCCTGAACCGTGAGGATGCCGATCCCGACCTCATCCTTCTTCTGGAGCCGGTCGCGGTTGGTGGCTGCCACGCAGACGCCGACGAGGCCGCTGCCGTTGAGCGTGTGTCGGACCGGAATCGTCGACCAGTTGTACCCGCGGGTGCCGACCGGCGCCTCGGTCACGAAGGCATTGGAAATCGGAGCGCCGTAGAACAGCACCCGCCCGCCGACCCACGTGCTCCAGGACACGAGCGCCGGCGCCTGCAGCGCCGACTTCTTGCCGAGCGCGCCGACCGGGCCAGTTCCGTCAGCCGAGCCGCCGCGGACTTCATACCCGCCCAGCGAGCCCAGCGCTCCGGTGAAGTCGATCGGCGTCGGCGGGATCACGCCGACCGCCATGCAGCCGAGCAGGTCGTTCGTGAGGTTCGAGCCGTCCTGGGCCGTGCCCACCGCAGTACCGTTGCGGTGCGCGTTAGCGATGTACGTCATGATATCGAAGCCGGTGTTCGTCGCGCCGGCTGTGTTTCCCGCAGTGAACTGGTCGCCCAGCGTCTTGATGAGCGCCTGAACCGTGGTCTGCACCGAGTTCGGGAAGTACGCGCGCGCATCGGCCTTCGTCTGGGTGATGTTGCACGACGACGTGGTCGGCGCGCTGGTCCCGTAGCGTGGGCCGGTCGCTACGTCACTGCTCTCGCTGCACCCAACCAGCAACGCCGCGACCCCGACGGCGCCCATCATGGCTCGACGACTCATAACAACTCCCGGATGTGAGAACGACTCTTGGCCCTGATCGCTGTGATCTGTATCACAATCGAACGTGCGAAGTATATACACCCGTGGACCGGGGGCCGCCAGAGGGGGGTCGTCGATGAGACTAGGAGGCGATCAGGGACTTGTAGCGGGGATCGTCCTTGAGGGGCTTGAACCACCACGTCTCGTCGTGGTCCAAACCCTCACGCAGCTGAGGGTTAGCCGCATAGTAGGTGTTGAGGAGGCGGATCGCCTCGTCGTTGTCGCCCACCATGACGCGGACGATCGCCTCGAAGAACGAAAGCTCGCGGGTCGGGTCGTCGTTGGCATCGAGCCGGGCCCGCGTCGCCACCGCCTTGGCGCTGTCGGGAAGGTTGGCCCGCGCCAGCGCCATCGCCACCAGCATGCTTCCGCGCTTCGTCCAGTACGGCCGAAGGTTGGGCGGATAGCGCTCGGCGTACTGATTCAGCAGCGCCCAGGCACGCGGGATATCGGGCTTCTCGCCCTTGAGCGCGTAGATCCAGATCTGGCATTCGATGAAGCGCGGATTCTCCGGGAAGCGTCGCTGACCCTCGGCGCACCACCGGGTCGCTTCCGGGCGGTCATCCAGATCGAGCGAGTTCTGGAAGAGTCGCCAGACGACGGTGCTGGCATTGGTCAGGTACGGATCCGCCGCGTAGGCCCGGGTCGCGGCGACCTTGCCTTCGGCCGTCCGGGACTTCGCGTTCAGCAGGTGGCTCAGCGTCGCCCACGCGGAAGCCTGCGCCGTGTTGGCCTCGACCGACGCGCGGAGGTCCTGCTCCGCCCCGGCGAGGAGGCGGGCCGCCTCCGTCTGATCGGTCGCGATGTTGACCAGCCACTTCAGGTAGCGGAGCGTTCCGCGCACCTCGAGCGCGTCGGCGTCGTTGGGTTGCAGGGCGATCGCCCGCTCGGCGTGAGCCAGGCCGGGGTCGATCCATGCCGCGTATCCGCTCTTGTCGGACGCGCGGCGGGCCTGCCGGTAGTCGAGCCACGCGCGCTGCACGATCGGCGAGACCCATTTCCCGTCCATCTGTTCCACCCGCGCGAACATCGAATCCACCCGGCGCGTCTCCCGCGCCGCTCCGTCCGGATCGCCGGCCGCGGCGAGCGAATCGATCCCGGCCGCCATCGTCTGCGCCTGCTGCTCCAGCTCCCAGGCCTTCACGTTCCGCGTGCCGGCCCGGCTCTCCTGCAGCTCCACCTCCTGGCCCACCCGTTTCCGCAGGAAGATCGAGACCTCCTTGGCGAGGTCGTCCTGCAGGGCGAAGAGGTCGGTGCGGGCCCGCGTCATCTGGGTGCTGCCCACCTCCTCGCCGGCCGGATTCTCGAGCGCGACCTCGACGCGGACCGAATCGCCGATCCCCACCACGCTGCCGCGGACGATCGTCCCGACCTTGAGCGCACGGGAAATGCTGTCGTCGGAGACGGTGGCCTTCCGGTACGGGGCCACACCGTTGCGGGAGATGACCTGCAGGACCTTCACCTGGCTCAGCTCGTGGATCAGCGTCTCGGTGAGACCGTCGGCGAGGAACGCCTGATCCTTCCCCGGGCTCTTGTCCTCGAAGTAGAGGATCGCCAGCTGGCTCGGCGGCGGTCCGGCGGCGACCGCGCCCTTCGAACGGAACTTCAGGAAGGCGCCGGCCCCCGCCAGCACCACCACGGCGCCGATCGCCGCGCCGACGAGCAGTCGCTTGCGGCTGGCTGCCTTCCCCCGCTGCTTCCGGTCGTAGATGGGAGCGGTCTCGGCCCCCTCCAGCGCCGTGACGAACTGGTCCATCGTCTGGTACCGGTCCGCCGGCGCCTTGGCCAGCGCCTTCATGATCACGTTCTCGACCTGGTCGGGGACCGTCTCCCGAACCAGCCGGACGCTCGGCACCTTCTCCATCGAGTGGCGGGCCATCAGCGCCACGGGGTTCGACCCGGTGAACGGCGGCTGGCCCACCAGCATCTCGTAGAGCACGCAGCCGACGCTGTACTCGTCGCTCCGCGCGTCCACCTTGTCCGCCATCGCCTGCTCGGGGCTCATGTACACCGGCGTGCCCACCGCCATGCCGGTGCGGGTGAGCTTCTCGCCGCCCGCCTGCGTCACCGCGCGCGCGATCCCGAAGTCGGCCACGATCGCGCGGTCGCCGGTGAGGAGGATGTTCTCGGGCTTGATGTCGCGGTGGATGATGCCCTGCTTGTGGGCAAAGGCGAGCGCGTTGCCGACCTGCCGGATGATGCTCAGCGCATCGTCGAGGGGAAGCTGCCCTTCGCGCTCCAGCCGGTCGCGCAGCGACTCGCCCACGATGTACGGCATCGTGAACCAGAGGAAGTCGTCCGTCTGGCCCGAGTCGTACAGTCCGAGGATGTTCGGGTGGTTGAGCTTGGAGGCGACCTCGATCTCGCGCACGAACCGGTCGCCGCCGATGCTGGCCGCGAGCTCGGGCCGGAGCACCTTGATGGCGACGTCGCGTGGCTCCGCCAGATCACGCGCGAAGTAGACGGTGGCCATGCCACCTTCGCCGATCTTGCGCTCGATGGCATACCGGTCGGCGAGAGCCGTCCGGAGCTGCTCGAAGAGGTCCGTTACACGGGCGTCGGTCATCAGATGAGTTGCCGGATGCTTCCATAATACTGCATGACGAGGCCGGGCGTCTACTTAGCGGCCGGGTTCGCCCAGCAGCCGGGCCAGCCCGGCGGCATCCCTGGCCGCCTCCCCCAGCGCCGTATTGTCGAGGATGCACCAGACATCGCTCGACCGGACCCTCGCGGCCTCGATGGCGCGTGCCACCCCGGCGAGGAAATCACGCGGATAGGCGGAGTAGTAGACGCGCGGAGAGCCGTGCAGTCGCCAGTAGGCGGTCTCGGGCGATCCGCCGGGGTCCGCCGCCTCCGGCACGCACGCCGGATCGGCGCCGATCCGCCCCACGCGGTGCGCCGCGAGCAGCGCGTCGCCCGCACCGGTGAACCACGACGGGTGCCGGGGCTCGCAGACGAGCCGGCCGTCCCACCGGGCCCGGAAGGCCGCGAAGAAGGGGTCGGCCACCGCCGGATCGAACGCGAGGCTCGGGGGAAGCTGGACGATGAGCGGCCCGGCGTGATCGCCGAGCGCCGCGGGGCCGGGAACGAACTGCTCGATCAGCGCATCGCAGGCCACGAGCCGCCGGACATGCGTGATCTCCTTCGGCACCTTGGCGGAGAACCGGAAGCCGGGCGGGACCGAGCCGGCCCAGCGCTGGTATGTCGTGATCCGGTGCTCGCGGTAGAACGACGAGTTGATCTCGACGGCATTGAAGACGACGGCGTAGCGCTCGAGGTGGCTGCCGAAGGCGGGAAAGAGGCCGGCTGCCGACTTGTGAATGCTCCAGCCGGCCACCCCGATGCGGGGCGGGCCGCTCACGCCGGTTCGCGGGCGACCCGGTCGGCGAAGTTCTGCCAGAACTGGGAGGTCATCCGTCGCACGACGCCTTCCATGATCCGCGACCCGACGCCGGTGAGCGCTCCGGTGATCCGGCTCGCCGCCTTCCAGCGGAGCCGTACCCGGCCCGCTGTCGAGTCTTCGACTTCGATATGCGAGACCATCTCCACCGCCGAGCCCGGCGCGTGGCCGTGAGCCCGCATCCTCGCGCTGATCCCATCGACGATGTCGAACATCTCGACCTCGAGGGCGAACCGCAGCTTCAGGAGCGCCACACCGAATCCCATGATCATGCGGAAGCGGGTCGCGTCGATTCGCTCGACCGACTCGACACCGGGCGCGGAGCGGGCGATGAAATGAGGGTCGAGGAGGCGCCGCCAGACCTGCTCGCGGGTGGCGCGGATCTCGGGCGCGCCCGAGAACTCGAGGGTCATCGATCGGCTTGCCATCGGGGTAAGTTACACCGCATGTTTCCTCGCCGTGACCACTGAAGCGATGCGCATCGCCCTCTTCTCCGAAGTCTACTGGCCGATGGTCAGCGGAGTGGCCGTCACGCTCCGGCGCCTCGCCGATTCACTCACCGCGCGCGGACACGAGGTGCGGGTCTACTCGGCCACCTACCAGCTTCCGGACGGGTGCGAGGACCGGCCCGAGGCGCGCCGGTCGCGCAGCGTCCCCCTCTTCCTCTATCCCGACGTGCAGTGGGCCTTCCCCCGCTTCGGCGAGCTGCTCGAGGATGTGGGCGCGTTCCGGCCCGACATCGTCCATGTGGCGACCGAGTTCTCGATGGGGCTCGCCGGCGCCAAGATCGCCCGCCGGCTCGGCGTTCCGCTCGTGGCCTCCGCGCACACCAACTATGACCAGTACGCCGGCCGCTACGGCATGGACTGGCTGGTGCGGCCGGGCTGGCACTATCTGCGCTGGTTCTACGGCCAGGCCGACGTGGTGCTCTGCCCGTCGCGCTTCTATCAGGGATATCTGGAGGAGCGGGGGATCGGCCGGACGGCGCTGTGGACCCGCGGGGTGGACACCGACACCTTCAGCCCGCGGCATCGCGACGCGCACTATCGTGCCGCGCTCGGTACCGGACCCGACGATCTGCTGGTGACGTACGTGGGCCGGATTGCCCGGGAGAAGAATCTCGATCTCCTGCTCGAGGCGTGGAGTGCACTCGGCGAGCGGCGGCGGGGCGCACGGCTCGCGCTGGTCGGCCGCGGGCCGCTGGCGGAGCCGATCCGGCGCCGGAACATCCCCGGCGTCCACGTCATCGGCCTCCTCGAGGGCCAGGCCCTCTCCGCCGCCTACGCCTCCGCCGACCTCTTCGTCTTCCCGTCCACCACCGAGACCTTCGGCAACGTCCTCGCCGAGGCGATGGCGTCGGGGCTGCCGTCGGTGGCGGCCAACGCGGGCGGGGTAGTCGAGTTCGCGCGGCATGGCGAGAACGCGTGGCTGGTGGCGCCGGGCAGCGCCGAGGCGCTCGCGGGCGGGCTCGACCGCCTGCTGGGCGACGCGGCGCTCCGCCGCCGGCTGGCGGCCGCGGCGCTCCGCACCGCCGCGGAGCGGCGCTGGGATGCGATCGACGACCGGCTGATCGAGGATTACCGGCGAGTGGCCGGGCGGAAGTCGCTGGTCCGGGCCGCCTGACCCGGACGGGAAGGCGCTAGCGGAAGATCAGGTAGCAGACCGCGGCGATCACCGCCGCCATCGGCATCGTCAGGATCCACGCCCACACGATTCGCGTCGCCACCCCCCATCGCACCGCCGACACCCGCTGAGCCGTTCCGACGCCGACGATCGCGCCGGTGATGGTGTGCGTCGTGCTCACCGGCACGCCGAAGTGCGACGCGATCAGCACGCTGATCCCGCCGGCGGTCTCCGCGCAGAAGCCGCCGAACGGCCGGAGCTTGGTGATCCGGCTGCCCATCGTCTTCACGATACGCCAGCCGCCCATCGCCGTGCCAAGGGCGATCGCGGTGTACGCCGCCATCTCGACCCAGAGCGGGATCTTGTTGGCCGTCGGCACGTACATGTGGCCCAGCAGTCCCGGCTTGCCCAGGAAGTGCGCCTGCGTCGCGACCAGCAGTCCGACGATCACGCCCATCGTCTTCTGCGCGTCGTTCGCCCCGTGGCTCAGCGAGTAGAGCGCCGCCGAGACGAGCTGGAGCTTCCGGAACGCCTTGTCGATGGGGCCGGGACGGCGGTAGCGCAGCATCCAGGAGAGGCCGACGGTGAGCCCGAGCGCCAGCAGCATGCCGAGGACCGGCGAGATGACGATGAAGATGATCGGCATCACCCAGCCCTGCAGCTGCAGCGCGCCGAATCCCGCCTTGGCGATCGCGGCGCCGCCCAGCCCGCCGAGCAGCGCATGGGACGAGGAGGTCGGGAGGCCGAGCCACCAGGTGAGCAGGTCCCACAGAATGGCGCCGAGGAGCGCCGAGAGGATGAGCGTCGGGTCGACGACCGAGGGGTCGAGGAGACCCTTGCCGATCGTCTTGGCGACGGCGGTCCCGACGGTGAATGCGGCGACGAAGTTGAAGAAGGCGGCCCAGAAGACGGCGACGCCCGGGGAGAGGACCCGGGTGGAGACGACGGTCGCGATCGAGTTGGCGCTGTCGTGGAAGCCGTTGATGAAATCGAAGACGAAGGCGACGGCTATGATCAGGAGAACGAACGCAACCGTGCCGTCCATGGATCAGGCGTGCTTGATCGAGACCGACTCGAGCACGTTCGACACGTCCTCGGCCTGGTCCAGCGTGCGCTCGAGGGTGTCGTAGATCTCCTTCCACTTGATGACGGTGAGAGGGTCGGAGGTCTCGTCGAAGAGCCGGCCCACCCACTCGTGATAGACCGAGTCCCCCTCTTCCTCCAGCGCCTTCACCTGCTTGCATGCCTCGAGGACCGAGCCGTTGCGGTCCTTTTCGAGCGTGTCCACGGCGATCTGGATCTGCTGCGCCGCGCGGTGGATGACGTCCGCCAGCATCCCCGCGCCGGCCGGGGCGTCGCCGGTCCGGAACATCTGGATGCGGCGCGCGGTGCCGTCGATGAGGTCCATGATGTCGTCGAGGCGCGACGCCAGCATGTGGATGTCTTCGCGATCGAGCGGGGTGATGAAGGTACGGTCGAGGCGGCCTACGACGTCGTGGGTGATCTGATCGGCCTGGTGCTCCAGCCGCTTGATCGAGTCCACGATCGGCCGCCGGCCGTCGGGACCTGCCCGGAGAAGATCCTGCAGCAGCTTCGCCGCTTCGACGTTGAGCTTGGCGACCGCCGTGAAGAGGTCGAAGAACTTTTCGTCACGCGGGAGGAGTCGCATTACGGCCTCGTCACTGGATGGTCGGCGGGGAAGATACCCTCCCGGCGCACGGGCGGCCAAGACGGATCCTGCGCCAGCCGCATCAGGTCGGCCGGCCGCTCGAGCCAGTAGTCGGGGTCGGTCCGCTCGAGATCGGGGCGCCCGAAGGGCCCCCAGAGCACCGCGGCCGTCCACACGCCCGCGGCCCGGCCCGACTCCATATCGTGCGTGCTGTCACCGACATACACCGTGCTCCCGGGGTCGGCGCCGAGCAGCTCCATCGCTCGCAGCACCGGCTCGGGGTGCGGCTTCGGGTTCTGGACGTCGTCGGCGCCGACGATCACATCCATGATCTCCTCGATCCCGCAGAGCCGGAGGCCGCGCAGGGCGCCGCTCCGGTTCTTGCTGGTTACGAGTCCGGTCGCCATCCCCGCCGCCTTCACCGCGCGGACCGCGTCGGTCACGCCGGGATAGGCGGTCACGCAGGCGTCGTGGTGCGTGAGGTTGTAGTCGCGGTAGGTGGCGATCAGCGCCTCGATCCCCGGCGTGTCCGCCCACGGCGCGAACTGGACCCGGAGCGGCGTGCCCACGCCGCGAAGCCATTCCTCGTCGGTGCGGGGCGGAAGGCCGTGGGTCGCGAGCGCGTGATGATAGCTGTCGAGAATGAGACGGATCGAATCGATCAGCGTCCCGTCGAGGTCGAACAGCACGGTACGGAGGGTCGGCATGGCGGGAACGTAGCCGCCCGGGGCACCGACCGGAACGCCTCACTCCGAACCGAAGAGAATGAGCCCGAACAGCCGCGGTGCGATCGCGTCGGGTGACTGATCCGAGGGAGGGAGACGGGCGAATGCAGCGAGCAGCTCCGCGTCGCTCGCGCGGGCGAGCGACGCCGCCAGGCGCGCTTCGCCGGCGGTAAGCCCGCCGCTCAGAATCGCGAGGGCGCGCTCCAGCTCCGCGAGCGTTCGCCGATCGCGGTGCCGCGCAGCGGTGCCAGAGGCAAGGCTGAGACGGCGGATCAGCGCCTGTACTCCCGGAGCGGGGGCACCGCGCTGCCAGCGAGCCTGATGGGCGCGGCGAAGGAGGTCGGCGACTCGCGGCGTGAGCTGGTCCAGCGCCGTCTCGAGGTCGTCCGCGCGCAGCGTTCGTTCGGCGGCGCGGCTCGCTTCCTCCAGCCGCGACGCGATCCATGCCGGCTCGGTCCGCACCGCGCCGGCGGCATCGAGCCAGAGGAGCGCCGACACGCCGCCCGCGCGATGCCCGTCCCGCTCGAGCGCCACGCCGGCGAGCACGCCGCGGTGAGGCGAAACGACCGCGGCGGCGCCTTCGACCACCCGGCCGCCTGTGTACCGCGCCGGCAAGACATCCCGCCACTGCCAGAGGCCGTCACCGCCGAGCCCCACGAGCGCCGGTGCCCGCGCCGTGCGGGCGATCGCCTCGGTCTGGCGAAGCCGACGCCCGAGCGCGGCAGGCGGCACGAACGAGACGACCGAGACGACGGCGTGCCGTGATCCCAGCCGCGCCGCCCGGCCTTCCCGCTGCTCCATCCGCGTCGCCGTCCACGGAAGGTCGTAGTGCACCACGCGCTCGGCCGCCTGAAGATCGAGGCCTTCGGCGGCGACGTCGGTGGCGAGGAGAACGCGGGGGCCGTCGCGCTCCGCCCCGAAGGCCGCGAGAAGACTGCTCCGGGAAACGCGCATCGTCCCGATTCCGGCTGCATCTCCCGTGCACCAGCCCGGATTGCCGCCGAGCCGCCGCCGAAGGTACGCGACGGTCGCGCGCGCGCCGGCGAAGAGGAGGGTGCGGCGGCCGTCGGCGAGCAGCGCGCGGAGACGGTCGAGCTTGTCGTCCGGTCGATTCGCCGCACACTCCGCCAGCGCGATCAGCCGCTCGAGTTCGGGGATGTCGCCGAGCACGAGCTCGGAGTCGCCCCCCGAGTCGGCGACGAGACTCCAGAAGACGAGCTGGTCCGCGGTCTGTCCGACCCACTGGCGAATCGTGCCGCGCGGCAGGGAGCAGCCGGTCGCCTGCGCGTCGGCAGCGTGGCCGAGCAGAAGTCGGTAGCGCCAGAGCGCCCCCGCCAGCGCCGCGGGACTCGACGCCAGGCACCGCCAGAGGACGCCGCGGATCAGCCCGGCAACCGGCGCATCCCGCGAGAGGTCGAGCGCGTCGATCCCACGCAGCAGCTCGCGGCCGCCGGAAGTCAGGCGAGAGCGAACCGCGGTCACCGCTCGTATCGGGATCGACCGGTGTGCCGCGCCGGTCGCGATGACGACCGAGCCGAGCGCTGCGGGCGCGTCGGTGACGGGACCGGCGAGCGATGGCAGGCCGTCGGCCGCGAGCGCATCGTCGCGCACCGCCAGCCGGAGCTGGTTCGCCAGGTCTTCGGTGCGGTTCACGACGGGCGTCGCGCTCAGGAGCAGCGCCGGCCGGCCGACCAGGAAGTCGGCGAGGTGTCCATAGCGCCGGATGGCGGGATGCCGGAAGTGGTGGCTCTCGTCCACCAGCACCAGTCCTCTCGTCCCCGCCGGCAGGCGGCCCCGACTCACCTGCTCGTGGCTCACGGCCACGATCGGGATGCCGAGCCGTCTCGCCGTCCCGTTCCACTTGTCGGCGAGTGCCGCCGGCACCACGCAGGCGATCGGTGAGCGCTGCCAGCACTGGCCGACCGCGAGGGCGATGTATGTCTTGCCGGCGCCGGTCGCTTCCGCGAGCAGCGCGCCACGGTGTGCGCGGAGTGCCGCGAGCGCTCGGGCCCAGGCGTGATGCTGCATCGGGAAGAGCCACTGCGGCGGGGGATCCGGCGCGGCCGCGAGCGCGATGCCGGCCGCGAGCGCGCGCACGACCTCGGATGCCGCGCCGGGAGGCCCCGCGCGGAGCGCCGTCCGCAGCGGATGTCCGACCGGGACGAGCGACTCAGCGACGATCGCCGGCGCGTGCGGCGGCGGCCAGCGCCTGGCGGTCACCATCGTCGAGGCCCAGGAGTTCCGCGGTGACCGCATCGAGCTCGTCCTGCAGCAGCTCGCCCGCGGCCATGCGTGCGGCGATGCGCGGGAGCCGGTCGTCGCGCGCGGCCGCTGGTGGCAGTGGAAGCGATCCGATCGCGGCGGCGCCGAACCGATGGTACCCGCCGGCGGCCGGCAGTGCCACGAGAGCGGCGACCGCACGAAGCCACGTCGCGTTGAGCCACGCGGCGAGGGTCAGCGCATCCCGCTCGCGGGTCGTCGCAATCACGTAGCACGTGTTCAGCGGCACCAGCTCCGCCGCCTGCTGGCCCACGAGTGCCGCGGCGGAGAGCTGTCGCGCGAGATCGGGCCAGACCACCCGATGCGGCGCGATCGCCGCCTGAACGCGGAACACCGTCCACGGCGGGCCCCCGACGTAGTCAGCCCGTGCGCGGAGCACTGGCTCATGCCGCGCGAGCCAGGCTGCCGCCTGCGGTGGCAGCCGCTCCAGGGGCCGGCCTGTGGCGTCGTACGCGAGGCACAGCCGGCGGCGCGGCGACGCGCGGAACGGTGCGAGGTCCCGGCCGCGGACCGCCCAGCGCAGCAGCTCCGGCTCGACCAGCGCTGGCGGATCGAGGAACACCGCATCAGCACCCGTCTTCACGCCGAGGCGGCAGCGATGACGCTCGCCGATCGTCGGATGCCGCTCCGCGAGAGCGTGCACGATGCGGCCGGCTCGGTCGCCGCGGAGGATCCAGGGTGCGCCGGTCAGCTCTTCCTGGGCCGGGCCCGGTGCACCTCCGGAATCGAGCGCGATTCGAATCCGGTGTCCCGCCGCGGCTCGACGCTTCGTGGTGACCAGCGCGAGGGGGTAGATGGTGGCATCGAACTGTGCGTCGGCATCGCGCGTCAGGTCGGCCACGGCGTGCAGCGTCGTGTTCGCTGCGAGCGCGGCTCGCGCCCGCGCCGCGTACCCGGCCGACGCGATCTTTGCCGGGACCAGCAGCGCCACCGCGCCGCCCGGCGCCGCCAGCTCATGGGCCCGCTCGACGAATGCGACGGCCAGGTCCGGCTGGTGCGAGAATCCCCCGCCGCCGCCGGCGCGCCACCACCGGTAGCGCGATGCGAGCCGCTCGCGGACCGCCGGCTGAAGCGCCTCGGCCCTGACCCAGGGAGGGTTTCCCAGCACCAGGTCGAACCCGCCGGCGGCAAAGACATCGGCGAACTGTGACTGGTAGTGGAACCAGGGCAGCTCGCCTTCGCTCGCGAGACGGCGGCGGGCCTGCCTCAGCCGCCGCAGCGCGGCGCGCAGCTCGACGAGACGACGGCGCTCGTCGACGGTGATCTTTCGGCGCTCGCCGAACAGCGTCGGGGCGCGGACCGCCTCCATCACCTCCCGGGCGGCGTGACGAGTGCGCTCCTCCAGGCGAGCGAGCGCAGCGCCGGCGGCATCGGCCTCCGCCCGGCGGAGATCATGGAGCAGGCGGCGCTTGTCGGCGCCGGAAGCGGCGATCGCCCGGTGCCTGAGCTCGCCGACTCGCGAGGCGTTCGGGGCGGTGACGCCGATCGTCTCGACCGGATCGGCGAGGCTGTCGCCCTGGCGGACGAGGCAGTCGAGGTTCGGAAGCGGGGTGACACGATCCGGCCCGCATGATTCATCGGCCACCACCGCGAGCCAGAGCCGGAGCTCCGTCAGGCGCACCGCCATCGCGTTGCGGTCCACGCCGAAGAGGTTTCGGCGGAGGATGCAGCGCTTGGCTCGCGCCGGATGGGCGGGATCGCGCAGCTCCGACAGCCGTTCGAGCGCGCCGAGGAGAAATGCGCCCGAGCCGACGGCGGGATCGAGGATCGTGAGACGAGCGAGTGCCCGATGCGCCGCCGGCTCCCGATCGGCGATCCGGCGCCGGGCCTCGTCGTCGCGGCAGCCGAGCCGGGATGCCACCGCCGCCAGGAGGCCGGCTTCGAATACCCGTGCGACCAGCGCGGACGGCGTGTAGAACGTGCCGGTCTCGTGTCGCTCCTCCGGGTCCATCACCCCCTCGAACACCCGGCCCAGCATGTCGGGCGCCACCGCCGCGCCATCGCCGCTTTCGGACACGGTGAAGTGGAAGCGCTCGAAGAGCCCGTCGAACGCATCGCGCCATGCGAGGTTGGGGAACCCGGACTTCCAGCGGCGCTCGAGCTGGTGGGGCTCGAAGAGGCCGCCGTTCAGGAAGGGAATCCGGCCGAGGAGCCGGGCGGCCCGGCTGCGCTCGGCGGGCGGCCGGTTCAGCGTGCCGAAGAAGAGCGGATCGAGGAGATCTCGCTGCACACGGCGCCCGCGCGCCAGCACCGCATCCACGGCGCGCGCGAGGAAATCGGCGCGGCCGTCGAGCCAGCCCTTCGACTGCACGAAGTAGAGGAAGAGCACGCGCGTGAGCTGCACCAGCGCGAGGGCATGCCGGTCGGCGGCCGGAACCCGGGCGGGCAGGGTGCCGGCCATCTGCTCGAGTGAGGTCCGAAAGGTCCGGAAGAAGGCATGGCCCACCCCTTCGGCCGAGAGCGCGTCGGCCAGCCGCGCCGCGAGGGCGAGCGCGCCGCCGTCCGCGCCGCCAATCCGCTCGAGGCAGGCGATGGCGAGCGGATCGGGATGCGCCACGTCGAGCTGCAGCACCGGCGTCCGCCCGAACGAGACGCAGATCGCCAACTCGCCGGCTTCTGGGTAGAATGCCAGCAGTCCCACCAGCCGTCCGGCCGATGCGTGACGGCGCGCCAGCTGGCGGGCGGTCGCTGCCGGCGTGCTCGACTCGATCGCGAGCCAGGTCAATCGGCCGGCGCGGCCGACGGTGGCGGTCCGGGGAGGGAGGTGGGTCAATTCCTCCCACAGCGGCTCGTGGCCCAGCGCAGCCACGAAGGCGGGCAGGTCGCGGAGAGTGCGCACGTCACGGAGCGCGCGGCGAAGCATCGCGCACGATTCACCGTCTCGCGCACCTCGTCGGCATCAACGCATCGCGCGGAGCATCCAAATCCTCCATCGGCGGCACAGCACCGGCGCATGACGGCCCCGACGCGGCTGCGACGTCCCCGGCGTTACGTCAGTCCGCTGACGATCGCGGTCATCTACGCGCTGGCGGGCGCCTTCTGGATCCTCGCCTCGGACCGGGCGCTCACCGCGTTCTTCCCCGCCGAGGAGCTGGAGCGCTGGCAGACGGTGAAGGGGCTTCTCTACGTCGCCGTCACCGCCGTCCTGCTCTATCTCGCCACCCGGCGTAGCATGGCGGGGATCCGCGCGAGCGAGCGGCTCTACCGCCAGATGTTCGAGACGACCACCGTCGCCCTCCTCATCGATCCGGCCACCGCGAAGATCGAGGACGCCAACGCGGCCGCCTGCGCGTTCTACGGCTGGCCTCTCGACGAGCTGGTGGGGCGGCCGCTCACCGATCTCAACACCCTGCCGCGCTCGGCGATCGACGCCGAGCTCCAGCGCGCCCTCGCCGGCGAGCGGGGCCATTTCACCTTCCAGCATCGCATCCGGAGTGGCGATGTCCGGGACGTGGAGGTCTTCTCCAGCGTCGTAGAGGTTGGGGGACGGCGGCGGCTCTACTCGGTGATCTACGACCGCACCGAGCGCCGGCGGCTCGAGGAGCAGCTCCGGCAGGCGCAGAAGATGGAGGCGCTGGGCCAGCTCACCGGCGGGATCGCACACGACCTCAACAACGTCCTGTCGGTCGTGCTGGGGAATGCCGAGCTGATCGACCAGGAGCTCCCCGCCGACCGGGCCGAGCTCCGGGCCGATCTCATCGAGCTTCGGAGCGCCGCCCGGCGCGGCGCCACCATGATCCGGAAGCTGCTGAGCTTCAGCCGGTCCACCCAGCTCGAGGTCGTCACCCTCGACCTCGGCGCCGCCGTCGCGGAGGTGGCCGACACGCTCCGCCGGTTCCTCCCCGCCGGCATCGAGGTCTCGATCGCCGTCCCGCGCGAGCCCCTCCTCGTCTCGGCGGACCGCGGATCGATCGAGCAGATCCTGATGAACCTGGTGACCAACGCGCGCGACGCCATGCCCGACGGCGGCCATCTCCGGATCGAAGTGCGCCAGCGTGTGGCCGGGGGCGACGAGTCGGAACCGGCCGGTACCTTCGGCTCGCTCGTCGTGCGTGACGACGGGATCGGCATGGACGACGCCACCCGCCTTCGCATCTTCGAGCCGTTCTTCACCACCAAGCCCCCGCCGCTCGGCACCGGCCTCGGCATGACGATGATCTACGGACTGGTCAGGCAGCAGGGCGCGCTTATAGAGGTCGAGAGCGCGCCGGGGCGGGGGACCGCCATCACGATCTCGTTCCCGAGCGCGTCGGGCACCCCGTCGGCGGGAAACGGTGGCGACGACCCCGAGCCTCTCCCGGGCGGGAGCGAGACGATTCTCGTCGCCGAGGACGAGGCGCCGCTTCGCCGCGCGGCGACCCGGCTCCTCGAGCGCCTGGGCTATACCGTCATCACCGCGTCGGACGGCGAGGAGGCGCTGCAGCTCTTCCGCACGCGCGCGGGCGACGTGAGTCTCGTGCTGTCGGACATCGTGATGCCGCGGATGGGCGGGCGGGCGCTGTACGAGGCGATCAGGCGGGAGGGGTACGACGTGAAGTTTCTCTTCTCCAGCGGCTACGGTGGCGACCAGCTGCACGATCTCGGCGCCGACGCCGGGCCGATGCTCATCCGCAAGCCGTGGTCGCTGAGCGAGCTCGCGGTGAAGCTGCGCGAGGTGCTAGACGCCTGAGTAGGTGCGGCCCCGCCATTCGACGCGGCGACTCCCGCGCCAGGTCGAGCGCGCCACGACGTAGAGGAGGACGCCGGCGCCGAGCGGGTAGAGGACTCCGTACCAGACCGGGATCCGCATCCCGGCGGACATCAGCATCCAGAAGCAGACACTCAGCGCCGTCGCGACGGCCGCCGCCGCCGCGAGCCCGGGCCACACCCCGCCGAGCGCGCCTGCGAGGACGAGCGGCGGGACCAGCCAGAAGACGAGCGAGACGGTGAGCGCGAGCGGCACCATCGCCCGCCGGATCGGTTCGTCGGGGAACGAGCGGCGCCCGCCGAGGTAGATGTTCTTCGACCAGCCCTCGACGAGATGCGGCAGACTCTCGTACATCCGTGTTTCCATCAGCGACTCGGCAAAGGCGAACCAGCTCCGCAGTCCCGCCGAGAAGAACGCCTGGGCCAGCGCCAGGTCCTCCGCCACCTCGCCGCGAACCGCGGCGTGCGTGCCCACCCGCTCGTACGCGTCCCGCCGGACCATGATGAACTGGCCGTTCGCGATCACATCCCTCGCGCGCCGCGCGCGATTGACCGCGAGCGGGTGATAGCGGACGCCGAGCAGGAACCAGATCTGGGGCATTACCACCCGCTCCCAGAACGTCTCGCACCGCTGGCGGGGGGAGATCGTGAGCAGGTCGGCCTGCTGTCGCCGGAGCGTACCGACTGCGTGCGGCAGGAGATCCGGGGCGTGGCGGGTGTCGGCGTCGGTGAAGACGAGGATCTCGCCGCGCGCGGCGCGGGCCCCCTGCACGCAGGCCCACGGCTTCCCGAACCAGCCGTCCGGCAGCGGCTCGCCTTCGATCAGCCGGACGCGCGGGTCGTCCGCGGCGATCGCCGCGACGCGGAGAGCGGTATCGTCGGTCGAGCGGTCGTCCACCACGATGATCTCGAGGGCGGCGTAGCGGCTTTGCCGCACGCTCTCGAGGACGGTGGCGATTACGCGGCTCTCGTTCCGGGCGGGGATCACGACGCTGACGAGGGGGCCGTCAGTGACGGCGGGGGCGCTGCTGAGCTCGGGGGTGCGGCGGCCCAGACGGGCGAGGGCGGCGAACGGCGCGAGCCACGGCAGCGCCGGAAGCAGCGCGCGCAGGTCCACCGGAGCTAGTGGGGGCGCGTGACGGCGGCGAGCTCGGCTTCGAGTCCCGCGAGCTGGCGTTGAATCTCGTCGGGGTCCTGCTCGGCGCCGGGCACCGGGACGCCGTTCTGCGCGAAGAGGGTGGCCACCAGCGCGTCGGTGTAGCCCACCACCGCGACGGCCACGCCCTTGTCGATCACCCGGTTGAGCCGGAGCATGATGGCCATGCCCTGGCGCGCGCGCATGGCGGCGAGCACGGGGGCGAGACTCCGGATGAGGAGCTCGCGGAGGTATTGCAGCTCCTCGACCACCTCGCCGGCGGCCAGGCCCCGGGCGGAGGCGGAGCGCCCATAGTGCTCGCACGCGTGGTACCACACCGGACGCACCTCGCGCCGAAGCGGTCCCACCATCTGGGTCAGGACGTCGATGAGAAGGCGGAACTCCCGCTCTACGGTCGCACGCTGTATCGTGGGGGCGGCGGTAATCCGGTCGCCGAGCCAATCGGCCCACTGCGCGACCATGGATTCCCGCATATCTGCGATCACACGACCAGCGGCGAGCAACGCGGGCTGCGAAGCGCGCAAAGCCGTGCTCCATTTCGAAGGTCGAGGGGAAGGTAAACCGGAGAGACGATGGGGTCAAAAGCGCTCGTTCGCCCGCCGAAGCTCAGCAAGGGAAGCCGGATCACGCTGGTCGCGCCCGCGGGCCCACTCGTCGAGCGGGACGACGTCGCCCGCGCGGCGGAGCTCTGCCGCGCGCTCGGCTACGTGCCCACGGTGGCGCCGCACGCCCTCGACAAGTACGGCTATCTCGCCGGTGGCGACGACGCGCGGCTCGCCGATCTCAACGATGCGCTCGCGTCGCCCGATGTGGACGGCGTCTGGTGCGTGCGGGGCGGCTACGGGATCACGCGGCTCCTCGCGTCGGTGGACTTCGCCGGGTTCGCGCGGCATCCGAAGCCGGTCATCGGGTTCTCCGACATCACGGCGCTCCTGGTCGCCCTCCGGCAGGAGACGGGAGTCGTCACCTTCCACGGCCCCACCGCGCGCGGGAGCATGCCGGCGTTCACCCATCGGCACTTCGAGCGCGTGGTGGCGCGGGCCGAACCGGCCGGCGCACTCGAGCGGCTGCCGACCACGCCCGACGTCCTCGTACCCCAGCGGGACCGCATCGTCGCGCTGCGAGACGGCGTGGCCGAAGGGCCGCTCACCGGCGGCAACCTCACTCTGCTTCAGTGTCTGATCGGAACGCCGTTCGCGCCGGTCCTCGACGGCGCCATCCTCTTCATCGAAGATGTGGGCGAGGAGGTCTACCGCATCGACCGCATGCTGGCACACCTGCGACTGGCAGGACTCCTCGCGCGGGTGGCCGGCGTCGCGGTCGGCCGGTTCACCGAGGTGGGCCGCCGGGGCGCGGATGGCGTCATCGGACTCGAGGAGGTGCTCGAGACCTATCTCGCGCCGCTCGGCGTGCCGGTGGCATGGGGATTTCCGGTCGGACACATCGACGATCAGTGGACCCTTCCGCTCGGCGTCCGAGCCCGGCTCGACGCGGGACGCGGAACCCTGGAGCTGCTGGAAGCCGCAGTCTCGTAGGATGGCCACGCCGACGCTCACGACGCTCACTCTCCCCGGCACCCTCGGCGACATCTTCGTGGACGTGCGCGCGGCGGGGCGGGCGGAGGCGCGGCCTGCCGTGGTGATCGTGCACGGCTTCAAGGGATTCAAGGACTGGGGATTCTTCCCGCCGCTGGCGGAGCGGCTGGCCCGCGCGGGGTTCACCGCGGTCTCGTTCAACATGAGCGGCAGCGGCGTGGACGCCGGGGGACAGGCGACCCTCCCCGAGCGCTTTTCGCGCAACACCTACGGCGCCGAGCTCGCCGACCTCGCCGCCGTCATCGACGCGCTGGCGGACGGGCGGCTCGGCGCCGTTCCTCCGACGGCGATCGGCCTGGTCGGACACTCGCGCGGTGGCGGGATCGCAGTGCTCCAGACCGCGCGCGATCGGCGGGTGCGGGCGCTCGTTACCTGGGCCGCGATCGGGGACGTCACTCGCTGGGATTCCCGCGAGCGCCAGGCGTGGCGCGCGCAGGGACATCTCGACGTCGTGAACATGCGAACCGGACAGGTGATTCCGCTCTCGACTGCGGTGCTCGACGAGATCGAGTCGGGGGCGCCGGAGCTCGACATCCAGGGCGCCGCCGCCTCGATCACGGTGCCGTGGCTCATCATCCACGGCACCGCGGACGACGCGGTATCGGTCGAGGACGCGGTCCGGCTCGCACGGGCGAGCGGGCGGGACTCGACGAAGCTGGTGACGATTCCGGGCGGAAACCACGGCTTCGGCGCGGGGCATCCGTGGGCCCCGCCGGTGGACGCCCCGATCCATCAGGTGCTCGACGCCACCGTCGAGTGGCTGGCGGCGTCGGTCCGATGAGTGCCGGCCGGCCCGACGAGCTCCACTGGGCCGCGGTGGCGCTCATCATCGTGCCCGATCCCGACGCCTTCCTGCTGATCCGCCGGGCCGAGCGCACCGGTGATCCGTGGTCCGGCCATCTGGCGCTGCCCGGCGGGCGGCGTCAGGCGGAGGACGAGGACCTCCTGGCGACGGCGATCCGCGAGACGCGCGAGGAGGTCGGGGTGTTACTCGAGCGGGTGAACCTCGCGACGGCCCTGGAGGACGTGGTGCCTCGCACCCCGGTCCTCCCGCCGGTGGCCGTCCGCCCCTTCGTCTTCAACCTCGCGGAGCGCCCGCCGATCGTCCCGAACCCCGAGGTGGCGGGAACGGCCTGGATCGAGCTGGAGCCGCTCCGCTCTCCCGACGCGCGCCACGAGATCACGCTCGATCTGCGGGGCCAGCGACGGATCTTCCCCGCCTACCGGACCGCGATCGGCCCCGTCTGGGGCCTCACGGAGCGGATCCTCTCCCTGCTGCTTCGCTGAGACTCAAGTCCGATGCCCTCATTGACATGCGCGCAGGTGCATTCTAGAGTTAGGGCAGACTAAAAAGGGGATTCGTGTGAACGCAACGATCGCGGAGGGGCTGACGCGCTCGGTGGAGGACTACCTTAAGGCGATCTACCGGCTCTCTTCCGGGGCCCAGCCCGCCGCCACCAGCGATATCGCCAACCTGCTCGACCTCTCGCCGCCGTCGGTGAGCGGGATGATCAAGCGCCTGTCGGAGCAGGGGCTGCTTGAGCACGTGCCATACAAGGGCGTCGTGCTGACTCCCGATGGCCGCCGGCTCGCGCTCCGCACCGTCCGCCGTCACCGTCTCATCGAGTCCTACCTCGTCGCCTTCCTGGGCTACAGCTGGGACAAGGTGCACGACGAAGCGGAGCGCCTGGAGCATGCCATCTCCGACGAGCTCGCTGAGCGGATGGCCGCGGCGCTGGGGAACCCCGGCGTGGACCCGCACGGCGATCCGATTCCCACCGCCGACGGCGACATCGCCGAGGTGGCGGGCATGCCTCTGAGCGAGGTGCCGGCCGGGATGGCGGTGGAGATCCGCCGCGTCAACGAGCACGAAGCCGAGCGGCTCCGCTATCTCGCCGCGCTGGGGCTGGTGCCCGGCGCCCCGATCACCGTGGTCGACCGCCAGCCGTTCGACGGCCCCATCGTGCTGCATACCGTCGCGGGCGAGCGCACCCTCGGCGCCCAGATGGCGCGCGACATCATCTGCGCGCGCGTGTTCGTATGAACGCAGCCTCCACCCCGCCGATCGAAGAGCTGTCCGGCTGGCGCCGCCCGCGGCGCTCGCCCAGTCTCCCCGAGTCGCATCGAACCGTGCACGTTCCCCGCGGCGCCGGCTTCTGGCGCAAGGCGTTCGCCTTTGCGGGGCCGGGCTACATGGTGGCGGTCGGCTACATGGATCCGGGCAACTGGGCCACCGACCTCGCCGGCGGGGCGC
>JBLMWC010000082.1:0-4923 GCA_050257015.1 Bacillota bacterium
TGCGGCGGGAGGCGGGACCGTATCCGGAGGCCGATTCGATCGAGTTCGCGGTGCAGGACTCGGGGATCGGCATGAGCGCCGAGCAGGTCGGCCGGCTGTTCCAGCCGTTCGTGCAGGCCGATGCCTCGACGACCCGGCGCTACGGCGGCACCGGACTCGGACTCACGATCACGCGGCGCTTCTGCGAGATGATGGGCGGAAGCGTCCGGGTCGAGAGCGAGCCGGGGAAGGGCACGACGTTCACCGTGAGGCTTCCCGCCGAGGTGATGGAGGCACATCCGTCGGCGACGGGAACCTTCGCGGTCATCACGATGGCGGACTGATCCGCAATGACTGTCATCTCAGACCTGGAGGTCCGCATGCGCTCGAAACGTGTACTCGTCGTGCTGGGGCTCGTCTGCATCACCGCGCTTCCGCTTGCGGCGCAGGGCCGGTCCGACTCGGCCGCCGTCCGGCGGGCGATCGAGGCAGCGACCACGAGCGCCGTCGCCGCGTACAACGGCGGCAATCCCCGCGGATTCGCCGTGGTATATGCCGCGGACGCCCTCTTCATGCCGCCCAACGCGAAGGTGCTGGAGGGGATAAAGGACATCTCGGACGGCTGGCAGGCAACCTGGGACGCCGGGTTCCGCAACATCAAAATCACAACGACGGATGTGATGGTGCGGGGCGACCTCGCGGTCGAGACCGGGACCTGGTCGGGTGACATCCAGCCCAAGGCCGCGGGTGCCGCGCCGCTCCACGACAACGGCAAGTACATCGTGGTCTGGCAGCGCGTGGCGAACGGGAAGTGGCTGGTCGTGCGGGACATCTACAACAGCGACAACCCGGCGCCGTAGACGCAGGGCGCCGCTTACTTCAGGAGGGATGCGACGTGTCTCGAGCCGTTGGATTGGCCCTGATGCCCGGGCTGGTGGTGCTGGCGCTGGCGGGATGCACCGACAGGAAAGTGGCCGACACCGGTGCGGCAGCGGTGGATACGGCGATGATCACGACGCCCGCCCCCGCTCCGGCAGCCGTCATCCCGGCCCCGCCCCCGCCCGAGCTCCGGAGCCGGTCGGACGCCTTCGTGGCGGCGTGGAACCGGAAGAGCGTGGCGGAGGTCGCGAGCTTCTTTGCGACCGACGCGACGGTGCACGACCCCGGCGGCGCCTACACCGGCCGCGCTGACATCCGCAAGCGCTGGCTCGTGCCGGGGATGCCCACGCTGAGGCGGCTCACGGTCAGCGATCAGACGTTCATCGGCACTGCCGACAGCATGGCCGAGGACGGCAGCTACAGCGAGATGATCGCGCAGCCGAAGCAGGCGCCGGCGCTGCACAGCGGTACCTACACGATCACCTGGGCCAAGGTTGGTGCGGATTGGACCGTGAAGGACATGACGGTCAGGTAACGCCCTCAGGTCTCGACGCGGTCGAGCAGCCCGCGCACCCGGCGGAGCAGCTCGGCCGGCGCGAACGGTTTGGACATGAACTCCGCGCCTTCCGCGATGAGTCCGCGGCGGGAGACCTCGTCGCCGGTGTAGCCCGAGCAGTAGAGGATGGGGAGGCCCGGCGCCAGCGCGCCGAGCGCCTCGCCCAGCGCCCGCCCGCCCATGCCGGGCATCACGAGGTCGGTGAGGACGAGGTCTACCGGGGTGCCCTGCGCCTGCGCCTCGCGGAACAGCTCGAGGGCCGGCTCGCCGCGGCCGGCCTCGAGCACATCATAGCCCGCGCGCCGAAGCTGGGTAGCGACGAAGTCCAGCACGACCGGCTCGTCGTCCACCACCAGGATCCGTTCGCTGCCGCCTCTGGCGGCCTCGGCGGACTGATCGCAGGCGCCAGGCCCGTGATCAGCGGTCCGCTGGGCCACGGCGGGGAGCAGTATGTGCACCCGCGTCCCCCGGCCGGGATTCGACTCCAGCCACACATGCCCGCCGCTCTGCTGCACGATCCCGTGCACCACCGAGAGCCCGAGTCCCGTCCCCTGGCCGACCGGCTTGGTGGTGAAGAACGGCTCGAACACCCGCGCACGCGTCTCGGCGTCCATCCCGATGCCGGTGTCCTCCATCGTCAGCTCGATGTAGTCGCCGGTCTCGATCCGGCTCCCGCCCGGCTGCGAGGTACGGGCCTCGGCGACCGAACGCTCCTCGATGCCGACGGTGACCGTGCCGCCGTCGGGCATCGCGTCGCGGGCGTTCAGCGCGAGGTTGAGCAGCACCTGCTCGAGCTGGGCGCCGTCGGCGTGGATCGTCGCCTGCGGCGGCGATGAGGCGAGCACCAGCGTCCGGGTCGGGCCCAGGACCTGCCGCAGCATCGGCGCGAAGTCGCTGACGACCCGCACGAGGTCGAGGTCGAGCTGCTGGAGCACCTGCCGGCGGCTGTAGGCCAGCAGCTGCTGCGCGATCCGCGCCGCGCGCTCGGCCGAGACCTGCACCTGGCGTGCGTCGCTGTGCAGCGGGTGGCCGTCGCCGATCTGGCCGAGGATGAACGCGTTGAAGCCGATGACACCCTGAAGGGCGTTGTTGATCTCGTGGGCCACGCCGCCGGCGAGCCGGCCGACCGCTTCCAGCCGCTGGGCCGCCTGGGCCTGCTCCTGCATCCGCCGCCGCTCGGTGACGTCGGCCTTGGTGCAGCCGACCCACCGCACGACGCCGGCGGCGTCGCGCACCGGATAGCAGCTCACCAGGAGCTGATACTGGCCTCCGGCGGGCGACGGCACCGCCACCTCCTGCTCCAGGACCGGCTCGGCCGTCTCCAGCACCCGCCGATGCAGCGGCTCGAGGGCCGGCGCCCAGGCCGGCAGCACCTCGCTCATCGAGCGGTTGATGTGCTCCTCCACCGGCACCCCGTGCAGCGCGGCGAGCGTCGGGTTCACGTGCACGTAGCGGAGGTCGCGGTCCACGAACGCCTGTCCGACCGGCGAGGCGGCAAGCACGGCGTCGAGCATGTTGAGGCTCTCGACGGCCGCGTGGTGCTTCCGTGCGTTGTCCACCGCCGCTCCCGCCCGCTGGCCCAGCGCCTCGGCCAGCCGGAGATCGGCCGGGGTGTAGTGGCGTCCCGAGCGTGCCATGCGGAGACTCAGGACGCCGAAGACGCGGCCATGGGCCGCAAGCGGGACGCCGATGTAGGAGTCGAGGCCGATCTCGCGCAGGAGGCGCAGGTACTCGGGGTCGCGGCCGGTATCGTTGAGCAGCTCGTCGGTGACCGCCGGCATGAGCAGCGATACGCCGCTCTGGAGCACCTGATAGCGCACCGCATGGGAGTCGAGCCCGGGCGGGAAGCGCCGCTCCAGCTCCCAGGCCAGCGATTCCCTGATCGGATCCACGTGAGTGATGGCGATGCGGCGGAGCGCGCCGTCGGGTCCGACGAGGTCCACCGCGCACCAGTCGGCCAGCGCCGGGACGGCCAGCCTGGCGACGGTGGCGAGGGTGGCCTCGTAGTCGAGCGAGGCGCCGAGGGCGGCGCTGGCCTCCGCGAGGAATCGGATCGCTTCCTCGCTGCGGCGCCGCTCGGTCACGTCGGTGACCGCGAGCACGCCGGCGGTGACGCGTCCGTCGGCGTCCTTCACCGGCGCCGCGTGGAAGTGGAGGGTGACGCGGCGCCCGTCGGGGCGGGTGCATTCCACCTCGTCGCTCACCGCCTCACCGCTTCGGAGCACGCGAGGGAGCGGGAGATCCTCGACCCGGAACGGGCTGCCGTCCGGGCGCCTCATCCCGAAGGCGGCAAGCAGTTGAGGCGACATGTCGGCCGCGGGAGCTCGCCCGAGCATGCGCTCCACCTGGCTGTTGAAGAGCATCACCCGGCCGTCGTCGGCCGAGCGCATGACGACGCCGACCGGGAGCTGCTCGACGACGGCTGCGAGCCGGGCGCGCTCCTGCTCCGCTTCCGCCGCCGACCGCTCGGCGTCGCGACGCGCGGCGTGCTCGCGCGCGCCCAGGAGCGCGACCGCGACGGTGCCGACCGCGAAGAGCGCGAGTCCGACCAGGCTGACCGTGTCCTTGGGGAAGAACTGGCCGGTAGGCGCGAGGAAGAGGAAGTCGGCGATGAGCGCGCTCAACGAGCCGGTGAGGAGCGTCGGCCAGGGGCCGAGCGCCCACGCGGCGACGAACATCGCCGGGAAGTAGGTCAGGAAGGAGAGACTGGTCGGCCCGATCAGGGCGCTGAGGAGCTGCCGGGCCGCGGTGGCGAGGAGGACCAGGACGATCGCCGCGGCACAGGCCGCCAGCGGGCGCGCGCGGAGGGAGCGCCGCATTCCATGCCGGGGAAGACTGAGGATCGGGGCCAGGCTCACGCTATGTGGATCCGCTGGTTCGGTCGATCGGAACTCGCCTGGAGTGCGGGCGGCATGCAATATATCAGTGGTTTCAATCCTGTGCCGCTCAACCCGGTGAGGCCATCGACGTGCGAATTCTCGTGGTGGAGGACGACTCCAGAGCCGCTCGCTTTCTCAGACAGGGGCTCGAGGAGGAAGGCCACACCGTCGATGTCGCGGAGGATGGCGAGGCAGGGGCACGCTACGGCCACGGCACGGCGTACGATATCATGGTGGTCGATGTGCAGCTGCCGGGAATGAGCGGCCTCGAGCTTGCCCGCGAGCTCCGCCGCGCGGGGGTTCAGACGCCGATTCTCATGCTCACGGCCCGGGATGCCACCGAGGACGTAGTGCGGGGCCTCGACGCGGGCGCCGACGATTACCTCACCAAGCCGTTCGCCTTCGACGAGCTGCTTGCCCGGGTACGAGCGCTCACCCGCCGGCAGCTCACCGGGCCGGCGGGCGCGCTCAGGTACGACGATCTCGAGATGGACCGTCTCCGCCGCGTCGTGCGTCGCGCCGGGCGTCCGGTGGACCTCTCGCCCCGCGAGTTCCGGCTGCTGGAGTACTTCCTGCTCCATCCCGAGCAGATCATCACCCGCACTCGGCTCCTCGAGCAGGTCTGGGACA
>JBLMWC010000083.1:0-7000 GCA_050257015.1 Bacillota bacterium
GCCTTGTAGATGCTTTCGCCGATCGTTCCACCCGAAATCAGGACGCCGTCGGCGCGCGCCGCCGGCGCTGAGACAAGGGCGACGAGCGCCGCGATGAGCGCCCCCCGGCCCAGTAGCGAACTTGTTCTCACACTGCCCTCCTCTTCATGACCGAGAAGCGATGCTGGCGGAGCCTCGCCGGCCGGCCCGCGAATTTCGCAGGCGCAGCACATCGCTGCAAACAACGTGCTGCCCGATATAGGCATTTTCGCGAGTGCATGCAAGAGCGTTCGGCGAGTTCTTCCCAGAGGGGAAACAGCGTGTCGGACCTGTGCCGCGCCGATACCGGAGCCGCACGAGTGTCGCTGGATCGGCGCATGCCAGTGTTGCGGCGGCGCGGCAATTCCGGCACCGGGGTGACGCCGATCACGAAAACAATCGAGGGGCTCCGTGCGGAGCCCCTCGATTGTCGTGCTGGCCGCTGTTCGGCCGCGTACGCCGCCTCAGGAGCTGGCGTAGAACCGGAGCTGCAGGACCCGCAACCCGTTGTTGTCGTACTTCCAGAAGTAGTTCTCGAGGCACGGGTCGAAGAGGTCGACCGTGGTGCTGCCGCACGCCGTCACCGCCGCGGCATCGAGCACCGGGTCGATCGAGATCGTGGTGAGGTTGGTGGTCACGTCCTTGAAGCTGCCGACCTTGCCCGACCCCCGCACGAAGACTTCGTGCTGGGTAGAGCAGACCTCGTCCGTGGTCGTGCCGTTGCCAGTCACGTCCTCGGCGCAGGTCGTGAGGCTCGCGAAGCCACCGGGTGTGCCCAGGGGACGGGCCCAGATCGTGTAGGTGCCGGGAGCGGGAAGGGAGAACCGCGCGGTCCCGTCCGTCCCGTCCTTGTCCAGCACCGCGAATTCGCCGCTCGCCGCGCTCTGCTCCAGCATGATCTTGGTCGTCACGGCCGCGCCGGTCTTGCTGCCCAGCGAGACGAAGATGACGTCGCCGCCAGCCCCGGTCATGTTCGCGTTCTTGCCCTTCTCCATCCCGATGATGTTCAGCGTGTAGTGGGCGCCGCTCGGCGCGCCGTTGCCGGTGACGGCGGTGGACAGACTGGGCGGGCGTGTCGCAGCGACATCCGGACTGAGATTGTCGCCGCTGCAGCCGGCGAGGACTGCGGAGAGTGCTGCAAGAGCGGTGGGGCCGAAGCGAGTACGCATGGTACCTCCGAACGTCATGGTGGGAGCCCAGCCATCGCCGAACCGTCTGCCTGTCTGGGCCGCACCAGGATGGCCGGGTGCTCGGGCACCCGCAATTCTCAAATATTCGCCGCTGTCAAAGAGCCCGACATGTGCCGACCATGGGGGCGGAAATTCGCCTTTCAATCTGCAAGAGCGGCCGGAAATCGATCTCGCAGTCTGCATGAACGCGATTCCGAGGGGGGTCGCAAACGAGACCGGCCGACTGAGCGTGCGCAGTCGGCCGGTCATCGGACGTCATCGTTTCGACACAGGATCGAGTGAGGGCGGTGGGACTCGAACCCACGACCTAGGGATTAAAAGTCCCTTGCTCTACCAGCTGAGCTACGCCCCCCGGATGTACAATATTCAGCCGCCGGGAGGCGCCGCACAACCACGAGCTTGCCTTCCCTCCCCGGCCCGCTGTAGTCTGAGGCCGCCTGACTTCGTCCGCAGGACCTCTTCGGGAGGTGGCTGGTGACTGTCGCCGTGACGCCGAACCTCGCACGCTCCAACGTTCTGGTGATTGCAGGGACCGACACCTCGGTCGGGAAGACGTGGGTGGCCTGCGCGCTCGCGCGCGCACTCCGGTCGGCGGGGAGGCGGGTGATCGCGATCAAGGTTGTGGAGACGGGATGCACGGGACCCCGACAGGACACGGAAGACGGTGTCCTGCTCGCCCGCGCGAGTGGCCAGGGCGAGCCGGCGGAAGCGCTGGTCCGTCTCGCTGCCCCGCTCACCCCCGCCCTTGCCGCGGAGCGGGAGGGAATGACTCTCGACTTCGACGACATCCTGCTCCGGATCGAAGGCTATGCCCGGGGCGCGGACATCGCGATCGTGGAGGGAACGGGCGGCCTGCTGGCACCGATGAGCTGGGAGTGGAACCTGGTGGACCTGGCGCAAGCGCTGGAGGCCCGCGCCCTCGTCGTCGGGCGCGACCGGCTGGGCACCGTCAGTCACGCCCTCCTGACCCTCAGCGCGCTCGAGATCGGCGCGGTACCGGTTGCCGCCGTCGTCCTGACTCCGCCGTCCAAGCCCGACGGCTCGACCGGCACCAATGCCTCGACGATCGAGCGCCTGAGCGGGCAGAACGGCATCCTCGAAGTTCCCCACATCACGAACCTTGATGAGGCCGCCGCCGCGCTGGCCCCGCTCGCCGAGCGGCTGATTACCCCCTAGGCGTCACTGGGCGGGGGTCTTCTCCAGCCGTTCGAGCGCCTTCGCCACCGCGGCGCGGGTGTCGGCGTGGGTGAGCGACCCTGCTGCCGCCTTGAGCTGCGCCGCCGCCAGCTCCGGCGGCAGCGCGTTCCGGATCGCATCGAGGGTCCATCCACGCACCCATCCCCGATCGTCGTTCAGGTGGCCGACGAGCGCCGTCATGGCGCTACTGTCGCCGCGCGCCGCGATCGCGCCCAGCGCATAGGCGGCGAACTGCTCGCGCCCCAGCAGCGGCTCGAGCTCGCTCACCGGGACCGCGCCGGGAAACTGGATCAGTGCGCCGAATGCCGCATTCCGGATGGCGCTCCGGTAGGCTTCGGTGGCGAGACCCGCGCGGATGATCGCCGGCCGGGCGGTCGAGTCGAGCCGCGCGACGGCGCCGAGCGCCGCCGCCCGCACTTCATAACTCGAGTCGTGGTCCCACGCCCGGCGTGCCAGCCCGATCGCATCGGATCCCCCGTCCTTGAGCCGCCCGGTCGACGTGATCGCCGCCTTCCGCACCGCCGACGACGTATCGGCGTAGGCCGCGGTGAGACCGGGCAGCGCGAGCGCGGCCGGGAAGCGGCCGAGCGCCGCGGCGGCCTCGCTCCGCGTCTGGTAGTAGTCGGCGCCCCGGGCGGCCTGGGCAAGCGCCGCGGCCGCTGCTGTGTCCGAGGTGCGTGAACCGAGCTGCTGGATGACCCAGGTGCGGTTCCAGAGGTCGGGATCGCGGCGGAGCTGGGTTGCGAGCTGCGGCGTCGGCTGGTCGAAGGTGAGCTTCTTCAGAATGGTGTTGCCGTCGTCGAAGATCACCATCGTCGGCGCCGACCCGACTCCGTCCACCACGATCGTCTGCTCGCGCTGAGTCAGCTCGACGCGGGTGGTAACGTCTCCGGCGCCGGTGCCGACCTTCACCGTGAGCGGCATCCGGAACACGGCAGGGGTGGTAAACCGGAGCCCCGTGCTGTCGGCCGAGGCGGTGTCGCTCTGGGTCTGCCGGACGGCGAGGGTGAGTCGGTGGGCGGCCTCGTCCCAGGTCTGCGTCACCGTGAACTCCGGATACCCTGCCTGATAGATCCACTCGTCCCAGAACCAGTCGAGATTCTGCCCGCTCGCATCGAGCATCGCCTGGCGGAGATCGTCGGTCGTGGCGTTGTCGTAGGCGTGGTCGGTCAGATACCGGTTGATCCCGGCCCAGAACGGCTTCTCACCCAGATGCTTCTTCAGCATCTCGAGAATGAGCGCACCCCGGGGATAGATGTTGTTGGAGCCGATCGCCGCCACCGGCATCCGGCGTCGGGCGTCGATGTTCATGAACTGGCGGTACTCGTCCACGTAGTAGTCGTCTTCGGCCTGCCGCCCGAGCTTCGCCCCCCAGTACTGGCCCGGCATGAACTCGGCGAACCCCTCGTTGAGCCAGATGTTGGCCCAGTTCTCGGTCGTCACGTAGTCCCCGAACCACTGATGGGCCAGCTCGTGGGGAATCAGGATGTAGCGATACCATGGCCGGTCCTGATAGGCGCGGGCATCGGGCAGCCAGTCCACCAGCGTCGTCGCGCTCACGTTCTCCATCCCGCCGAAGAAGTCGGCAACGGTCGTCTGGGCGTACTTGGCCCAGGGATAACGCACGCCGGTGAGACGGGAATACGTCTCGATCATGTCGGGAGTGACGCTGAACAGGGGCCGGGCGAGTGCGCTGTCCTCGTGGTAGACGTAGTAGTCCACCGGGATGCCGCGCCACGTGTCCTTAACCTTCGCGAGCGGCGCCACCACCAGCGACACCAGGTAGGTGGCGGACGGCTTCTTCTGGGACCACTGCATCGTCCGGAGGCCGCCGGCGCGGGTGTCGCGCACCAGACTGCCGTTGGAGACCGCGGTGTAGACGGCCGGAACGGTCGCCGTCAGCTCCCACGTCATCTTGTCGTTGGGGAAGTCGAAGGTGGGGAACCAGAGGTGGTTGTCGCTCGACTCGCCCTGGCTCCAGATCTGCTGCGGGTAATGCAGGTGCCCGGCCTCCGCCTTCTTGAAAGTCAGCCCCCGCCCGTTCTCGACCTTGCCCCGGTAGTAGATGGTGAACCGCACCGTGTCGCGGAACTCCGCCGGCCGTGCCAGCCGCACGGCGAGCGTGTCGCCATGCCGGGAAAAGGCCAGCTTGCCGCGGCCGGCCGTGACGCTCCGGATCTCGAGCAGCTTCCCGGCATCCAGCACCACCGAATCGAGGCCGGGGCGGAGGGCGACGAGGGTCGTGGTCACGCGTCCGTCGAACGCCGTCGAGTCCCAGTCGAAACCGCTGAGGTCGATCGCCTGATGGATCAGGTCGTAGTCGTGGGAGCGGGTGTACCGGTCGTTGCCCATCCGCTCGGCGTTCGACTGTGCGGCGGCGGGGCTGGCGGCAACTGCCGCGACCAGGAGGGCGAGGGCGGTGCGACGCATGGCAGGTCCGGAGCGAAAGAATGGTGAGCCGGCGCGGGCCGGCGGTCACCGGAACGTAACGCCACCCGGCAGCGAGCGGGATGCGCTCAAGTGTGACCTGCCGCACGGCCCCCCGGTTATCCGGGACGCATGCTGCGAACCCCGAGCCCGGCGGCCCCCGATCCGGGCATCAGACACCAGCGCATCCGCACGGCGCAGCTCGGCCGCGCGATCAGATAGAGGAGGACAGCACATGACCGCACCAGTGACAGCGCCGGCTGGAAGCGTCGGCGCGCCCACGGGTCCCGCGGGATCGGACGCCGGCGGCGTCAGGACCCAGATCCGTGACGTGAAGAACCAGGTCGTCGATCAGGCGAAATCCACGCTTTCCCAGGCGCGCGACAGCGCGGCCTCGAGCCTCAGCGACAGCAAGGGGCGGCTGGCGGATCAGGTCACCCACGTGGCCGACGCCTTCCGCAACACGACCGATCATCTCCGGCAGCAGAACCAGCCCCAGCTCGCCGGCTATGCGGACGGCGTGGCGCGGCAGGCTGAGCGGCTCGCGGGGTATCTCCGCAACGCCGACTTCCGCGCGATGGGCGACGATCTGGAGCAGCTCGCCCGCCGCCAGCCCGCATTGGTGGTCGGCGGAGCATTCGCGCTCGGACTTCTGGCCGCACGGTTCCTGAAGAGCTCGGAGCGAAAGGGCCGCGAGGCCGACGCGTCCGATGCCGGGTACCGCTCGGTCGGCGCACGGGCGGAGGCGTACCAGATCCCCGGGACCGGCGCTTACGAGCCGGCGGGAGGAAGCGATGTCGACCGTTAGAGTGCGCGAGGAGCGCTCCTTTGGGGAACTCCTCGGGGAGCTGAGCGAAGACGTGTCGACGCTCATGCGGCAGGAGGTGCGACTGGCCAGGGCGGAGATGAGCCGGACGCTGAGTCGCGCCACCACCGACGCAGTGAAGCTCGGCGCGGGTGCGCTGGTCGCCCTCGCCGGCGGGCTCACCGTCGTCGCAGCGCTGGTCCTCGGCCTCATCGCCCTCGGGCTCGCGGCCTGGGTCTCGGCGCTGATCATCGGCGCCCTGCTCGGCGTTATCGGATATGTCATGCTGCGGAACGGGCTCCAGGACCTGAAACGGGTGGACCCGACACCGCACCGCACTGTGGAAACCCTCAGGGACGACCTCCAGTGGGTCAAGGAGCAGCGGCCATGAACGAGCAGGACCAGAGCGTCAGCGGCGGCTACGAGCGTCCCGAGGACATCGAGCGCCGCATCGAGACGACCCGGCAGCGGATGAGCCGGGACATCAATGCCATCTCCAACAAACTGCGCCCCGCCAACCTCGCGGCGCAGGCCGGCGACGCCATCACCGAGAAGGCCCGCCGCACCGGCAGCGGCCTGGTCGGGATGGCACGCGACAACCCGCTGCCGGCGCTCGCCGTCGGGGCGAGCCTCGCGTGGCTGATCTACAGCGCGCGCCGGGACGACAGCGACTCGGAGAGCCATGCCATGCACGAGAACACCTACACCGGAGTGGAGCGGCGGATCGGCGGCTACCAGAACATGAGCGGCTTCCGTCGCCGCTTCGATGACTTCGAAGGGCGCGACCGCATCGAGCGCGTGAAGGATGCCGCCGGCCGCATCACCGACGACATCGGCGAGAAGGCGCACGAGCTCTCTCAGCGCGCCGGCGAAGCGGCGGACGCCGTGAAGGAGCGGGCCGTGGCCGTGGCCGACCAGGCAAAGGCGCGGACCGAGCGGCTCAAGGCCGAGGGCCGCCGCCGCCTGCGCCAGCTCGACCGGGAGACGCACGAGCATCCGCTCAAGGTCGCCGCGGGCGCGGCGATCGCGGGCCTGGCCCTCGGGTTGCTGCTGCCCGCCACGCGGAAGGAGAACGAGGTGATGGGCGGCGCGCGCGACGAGCTGATGGACCGCGCGGGGGAGACCGCATCCCGTGTGAAGGATGTTGCGGCCGAAGGCGCCCGGCACGTCGCCGATACGGTCAAGGCGGAGGCGGAGGCGCACACGCCCGAGCTCAAGTCCATGGCCCAGGAGCTGAAGGAGCAGGTCACCGAACAGGTGAAGGAGACGGCGACCCGCGCCAGGGAGGAAGCGAAGGAGGCCATTCGATCGAACGGCAGCAGCGGAGGCCCGTCAGTCGGCCCCTAGGGTACGCCACGCGGAG
>JBLMWC010000084.1:0-7262 GCA_050257015.1 Bacillota bacterium
AGTCGTCCCACTGGTACTCCGGTGCCACGATGCCGTAGCCCACGAAGACGGCATCACCGGCGTACCGGACCAGCGAGTCGTCGCGCATCGACCACATCACGAAGTCATCGCGGAAGCGGAGGTCCCGTGTCGCACCGTTCGCGCTTGCCGCGAGCGTCGGCGTCGGGGTCAGCGAGATGATGGGGACCCGGTGATAGTAGGAGCCGCTGTCTCCCGCCGGCTCGAGTCCGAGACGCTGGAACTGGGCGCGGATGTACTTCGCGGCGATGAGGCCGCCCCGGGTGCCCGGCGCGCGGCCCTCGAGCGCGTCATCGGCCAGAAACTCGAGATGTGCGCGCATGACCTCCGCACTCACCGCGCGCGCGGCACGGGTAGCGGCGGTGACGTCGGCGCGCTGGGCGGCGAGGGGCGCCGGGAGCGGCAGACCCAGAGTCAGCAGGCCGAAGAGCAGCGAACGAATGTGCATGAACCGCCTCACTTGATTGCCGGACAGGTGATCACCGCGACCGAACCGCCCTGAATGAAAGCGTTCTCGCTGGTGAGGACGAGGGTGTGCTGGTCCAGCCAATCCACGCCTTCGCCCTGGATCTGAAGCCCGAAGGTGTCACACGCGCGCGGCGGATCGTCAGGCACGAGCCGCCTCCCCGTGAGCCGCAGGAAGAAGATCTCGCGGTAGGTCCGCACAGCGACCCGCACCCCGTCCGGTGCCAGTGCGGCATCGGTCACCAGCCGGAAGCTCTTCATGTCCGTATCGATCGGCAGCGGGCCCAGGGAGTCGGCGGTCACCACCCGTCTGGTCCTCGTCCAGGCCGCGGCGGGAATCCGGTAGAGGCGCGGGTGCGGTCCATCCTTGGTGATGATGAACAGGTCGCCCGTCCCGCTGAGCAGCAGCGACTCGGCGTCCTGCGGACCGTCGGGGTAGCGCACGTGCAGGGCGGCGGCGGCGGTGACCGAACGTGAGCGCGCACCGCCGGCCAGGCGAGGCTCCGGGACGCGGTAGATGACGACTTCCGGCCGACGGTTCTCGTTGTCGCCGATATCGCCGACGAAGAGACACTGTCTGGCGCCGCAGCGTCCAAGCGCGATCGCCTCCCAGTCCTCGTTGGTCGCGCCGGTCACGCGAAACGCGCCGAGGTCACGGCCCAGCGTGTCGGTGGCGAAGATGATCGGATCGTTGCCGGAGTCGTTGAAGGTCCAGAGCACGCCCGGCTGGGTGCGGCTTGCGGCCACGCCCGAGCTTTCGGTGAGTTGGCGGTTGGCGAAGTGAGCGGTGTGCGGAGTGCCGGCGGGCGGCTCGTATCGCCAGCTCGTCTGCGCCGCGAGCGGCAGCGCGACGAGCTGGGCGGCAAGGGCCGCCGCCAGCCTCATTGGCCGGACGGCGGCGGCAGCGGCTTGATTTCGACTCGCCGGTTCGTGCTCCGGGCCGCCGCCGTCGTGTCGCGGCTGAGCGGCTGGCTCGAACCGTACCCCTTCGCCACGAGGCGCGTGAACGGCACCTTGCGGGCAATCAGGTAGTTCCGCACCGCCTCCGCGCGGAGCCGCGAGAGGTTCCGGTTCGCCGTGGCGTTGCCGGAGTTGTCGGTGTGGCCGCCGATCTCGACCGAGAGACCCGGGTTGGCGATGAGCACGCGGGCCAGCGAGTCGAGAATCGGGAACGACCTGGGGTCGAGGCGCGCGCTCCCACTCGCGAACTCGACGCCGCGCAGCACCGTGCCGCCACTCGGCGCCGCACTTGGCGGAGCCGGCTCGTTCTGCGCGCCCGGCGGAAGGGCGGCCGATGGCGGGCAGCCGAACGCGTTGACCGACTGGCCGATCGGCGTTCGGGGGCAGCGGTCGAGCCCGTCATACACGCCGTCGTTGTCCTCGTCGCCCGGGCAGCCGAGCGCATCGACCGTCGCGCCCGCGGGGGTGTCGGGGCAGCGATCGAGGCCGTCGAAGACGCCGTCCTTGTCGCTGTCGACCGGGCAGCCGGTGGCGTCCACGCTGGCGCCGGTCGGCGTGTTCGGGCACCGGTCGATGCCGTCGGGCACGCCGTCCCGATCGCTATCCCGCGCGCAGCCGGCGCTGTCCACGACGGTGCCGGCGATGGTGGTGGGGCACCGATCCAGGCCGTCGGGCACTCCGTCGCGGTCGGTGTCGGTCGGGCAGCCGCGCCGATCCACCAGCACGCCGCGCGGGGTGTTGGGGCAGCGGTCCTCGGTGTCGTAGACGCCGTCATGATCGACGTCGGTCGCCGGCTTGCTGCCGAGCATGACACTGAGCCCGAGCGATCCGCCGAAATTGGTGAGACCGGTGGCGGTCCCGGTGATCGAGTTCTTGACCGTGCCGTGATTGACGGTGCCGTCCAGCCGGAGCATGAGTGTCGGCGACACGGCGGCGCGAACGCCGAGGCCGCCGATCACGACGGGGGTGCTGCCGCACGGGCCGCTGCCGACGACCGAGACGTCCGGCGTGCAGCGATCGGAGTCGTAGCGGGAGGTGCCGTACCCGGCCCGGACGAAGAACGAGCTCGCGCTTCCGATCGGAATGTTCTCGAGAAGGGAGCCGGAGAAGAACCGCGCGGTCCAGTCGAACCCGCTCACCGTGGTACTGGGGTTGGTGAACACCCCCTCGCCCTCCACCGACAGGTTGAGCGGCAGCCAGATCGCGAGCCGTCCCGCTCCGCCGAACGATCCGTGCAGGTTGGTGGCGTTGTCGAACTTCATGTATGCCGCCCCGGCACTGACTTCGATCAGATAGCGCCGGCGCTGAGCTTCGGCGCTCGACGAGACGACTGCGAGCAGTCCGAGCGCGAGGAGGAAATGGTGGCAGGTTCGCATGGTTCCAATAGATAGACCCCGCATGGCGGACTGACAAGGCGCACACTTGGCAGTGCCTGCGAGCCGCGCTACGATTCGCCCAAGACCCTTCCTCCCCCGGAAAGGCGGCACTGATGCACGTCCGTATCCAGTTCTGCGTCGTCTGAAACTACCAGCCCCGAGCCGCCGGTCTGGCGGCTGAGCTGCAGCAGGCGTATCCCGATGCCGACATCCAGCTGATCCCGGCCTCCGGCGGACTCTTCGAGGTTACGGTGGATGACGCGCTGATCTTCTCCAAGCGGGCGCAGCGGCGCCACGCGGCGCCGGGGGAAGTGCTCGAGCTGATCAGGCAGAAAGGATTGTCAAGCTGAGAATTGCCATCTCTACCGGCGGCGGCGACGCCCCGGGCCTCAACGCCGTCATCCGCGCAGTTGTGCTGGCGGCGCACCAGCGGGGCTGGCGCACGTACGGGATCCAGCGCGGCTTCGAAGGCCTGCTCAGTTTCGACGGCGTCGTGCTGCTCGGCCCCGAGCAGGTGCGCGGCATCACCCATCTCGGCGGCACCATCCTCGGCACGACCAATCGGGGCAACCCGTTCCGCTACGTGCGCCGCGACGAGGCCGGCATCGAGTACGAATGCGACCGCTCGGACGACCTCTGCGCCGCGTTCCAGGCGTCGGGATTCGACGCGCTGGTCTCGATCGGCGGGGACGGCAGTCTCCAGATCGCGCACGAGCTGTCTCGCAAGGGCATGCCCGTGGTCTGCGTCCCCAAGACGATCGATAACGACGTTCCGGGGACGCAGCGCACCTTCGGGTTCGACACGGCCGTGAGCACCGCGACCGAGGCGATCGACCGCCTGCACTCCACCGCCGAGAGCCATGACCGGGTAATCGTGGTGGAGCTGATGGGGCGGCACGCGGGATGGATCGCGCTCAACAGCGGGCTGTCGGGCAGCGCCGACGTCATCCTCATCCCCGAAGTCCCGTTCGACATCACGAAAGTCTGCCACAAGATCCGCGAGCGCGAGCTCTCGGGACGGCATTTCAGCATCGTGGTGGTCGCCGAAGGCGCCGCGCCGCGCGACGGGACGGTGGCGCTGGTCGAGCGGCGGGGAGTGGGGACGGTGGACCGGCTGGGTGGGATGGCGAGCCAGGTGGCGCGCGCGATCGCCGACCGGACCGGCAAGGAGGTCCGCACGCTGGTGCTGGGCCACCTCCAGCGCGGCGGATCGCCGACGACGTACGACCGGCTGCTCGCGCTCCGCTTCGGGGCCGCGGCGGTGCGGGCGATCGCCGACGGCGCGTTCGGCTGCATGGTGGGGCTCAACGGCCCCACGATCACCCGCGTTCCCATCGCGGACGTCATCGGCCGCACCAAGAACGTGCCGCTCGACTCCGACACCGTCATGACCGCGCGCGAGCTCGGCATCAGTCTGGGCGACTGACGAGGTGGCGACCGACCGAATCGGCACGCCGGTCTCCGATGTCGTCGATCTGTTCCACGGCGAGCAGGTGCCGGACCCGTACCGCTGGCTGGAGGACGGCGACGATCCCGGCGTGGCGGAGTGGACCCGCCGCCAGAACGAGCGCACCGCGGAGTATCTCGACGCCATTCCCGAGCGGCCGGTCATCCGCCGCCGGCTGGAGCAGCTGCTCACGATCGGGGTCGTCGGCGTGCCGACGCCGGCCCGCGGGCGCTATGTCTATCTCCGCCGCGACGGCGCGCAGAACCAGCCGGTGCTCTACGTGCGCGACGGCGTCGGCGGCGTCGACCGCGTGGCGCTCGATCCCAACGCGCTGAATGCGGAGGGCACCACCGCCCTCGACTGGTACTACCCGAGCGAGGACGGCCGCCTGCTCGCCTACGGCCTCTCGGAGGACGGCAGCGAGCGGAGCGTTCTGCAGGTGCTCGATCTCACCACCCTCGAGCCGCGTCCCGACCGCATTCCCGACACCCGCGCCGCCGACCTCGCCTGGCTGCCCGACGCGACCGGCTTCTACTACACGCGCTACCCCGCAGCCGGCTCCGTTCCCGCAGGCGAGGAGCAGTATCATCGCTCGGTCTATCTCCACCGGCTCGGGACCGATCCCGAAGACGATCCGCTGATCTTCGCGCCGGTGGAGCCGGTACACTGGCCGGGCGTCAGCCTGTCGCGCGACGGCCGCTGGCTGCTGATCTCGGTCTCCCGCACCTTCGACGAGACCGATCTGTACCTCCGGGACCTCGTGGCCGACGGTCCCCTCGTGCCGGTGGCGCGCGACCTTCCGGCTCTCTTCGAGGGGCAGGTCGTGGGCGACCGGCTGTACATCCGCACCAATGTCGACGGGCCGACGTACGGCCTCTACATCGCCGACCCGGAGTCGCCGGGGCGCGCCGACTGGCGCACGCTGGTCGCGCCCCGGCCCGATGCCGTGCTCGAAGGGGTGTCGATCACGCGCACCCACCTCGCGCTCAACTATCTCGAGCGCGCCACCTCCCGGCTGGTGCTCACCGACCTCGACGGTGCCGGCCCGCGCGACATCCCGCTCCCCGCGATCGGCAGCGTCTTCGGCACCGGCTCCGAGCCCGACGGCGACGAGCTCTTCTACGGCTTCTCCTCCTACGGCGTGCCGCCCAGCGTGTACCGGCTCGACCTGTCGGCGGGGACTCAGACGCTCTGGCAGCGGGTCGAGGCTGATGTCGATCCGGCACGATTCGAGGTGCGGCAGGTGACGTTCTCCTCGCGCGACGGGACGCCGGTGACGATGTTCGTGGTCGCGCCGCGCGGCCTCGCACTCGACGGCCACAACCCGACGTATCTGACCGGCTATGGCGGCTTCAACATCAGCATGACGCCGGCGTTCTCCCGTTCGCTCCTGCTCTGGCTGGAGCACGGCGGGGTGCTGGCGGTGCCGAACCTGCGCGGTGGCGGCGAGTACGGGGAGCGCTGGCACCAGGGCGGGATGCTCGGCACCAAGCAGAACACCTTCGACGACTGCATCGCAGCCGCCGAATGGCTCATCCGGGAGCGCTACACCTCGCCGGAGCGGCTCGCCCTGGCCGGCGGGTCCAACGGCGGTCTCCTTGCCGGCGCCCTCCTCACCCAGCGTCCCGATCTCTTCCGCGCGGTGATCATCCAGGTCCCGCTCCTGGACATGCTGCGCTATCATCACTTCCTGATCGCGAAGCTGTGGATTCCGGAGTACGGCTCCCCGGAGGATCCCGAGCAGTACCTCTGGCTGCGGGGCTACTCCCCGTACCATCACGTGCGGGACGACACGCCGTATCCCGCTGTACTCCTCGCCACCGCGGAGAGCGATACCCGGGTAGACCCGATGCACGCGCGGAAGATGACGGCGCGGCTTCAGGCCGCGACGTCCTCGGGGCGCCCGATTCTCCTCAGGCTCGAGTCGAAGGCGGGGCACGGCGCCGGCAAGCCGCTGGCGAAGCTGGTGGACGAGCTGACCGACAGCTGGAGCTTCGTCTTTCACGAGCTCGGAGTGAAACTCTGATGGCCTACGGATCGCGGTCGGCGGGAATGGACCACCCGGCGGAGTGGCTGGCGCTCCTCAGGGTCGTGGTGGGTCTCTACTTCGCCAAGGCGCTGATCACCAAGGTGGCGTTCTCGCCACTGCCGGCGACGTCGGCCCGCTGGTTCGCCACGATGCCGGTGCTCGTGTCGAAGCAGGCGGACGGCAATCCGATCGTGTGGTACCACGATTTCCTGGTCAACACCGTCCTGCCGCATGCCCGGCTCTTCGCGCACCTCACCGCGTGGGGCGAGGTGGCGGTCGGCGTCTTCCTCACCCTCGGTCTCTTCACCGGTCTCGGCTCGCTGATCGGTCTCGTGCTCGTCGTGGCGTACGGACTGGCGGTGCAGTGGATGTCCCCGACCCAGCAGGGATTCCACATCATCCTGTTCGCCTTGATGCTCGCGTTCTTCTTCGCGCGCGCCGGCCGGCGGTGGGGATTCGACGCCTCGCTCGCGCGCTCGCGGCCGAAATCGTTCCTGACGCGGCGGCCGATGGCGTAGCGGCGAATCAGCGGCTGCCCACCGCCACGCCCCAGGGCATCTTTCCCGCCGGAATCCGCTTCACCACGCTGAGCGTTCCTGCGTCCACGACGCTCACGTCCCCTGACGGGCCGTTGGCGGTGTACAGCCGCCGGCCGTCCGCCGAGAGGGCGACGCCCCAGGGCCGCGGGCCGACTGCGACGGTTCCGACGATCCTCTTGGCGACCGGATCCACCACCGCCAGCGTCCCCCCGCGACCCGTCGTCACGTACACCCGCGATCCGTCCGGTGCCACGGCGATGCCCATCGGCCTGGCGCCGGCAGGGAAGGTGATCGTCGCGCTCACCCTCCGGGCCGATGCGTCCACGATCGACAGCGTTCCGCCCACTTCGGCCGTCACGTAGGCCGTGGCGCCGTCGGGGGAGAAGGCGACGCCGCGCGGTCGCTTGTCGACGACCATATGCCCCGTC
>JBLMWC010000085.1:0-2591 GCA_050257015.1 Bacillota bacterium
CGAGCTCATGAAGGCGATGATCGAGGCGGGTGCTGCCGGCGTGCACTTCGAGGATCAGCTCTCCTCCGAGAAGAAGTGCGGCCACCTGGGCGGGAAGGTCCTCGTGCCGACGAGCCAGTTCCTCCGGACCCTCGTCGCCGCGCGGCTCGCGGCCGACGTACTGGACGTTCCGACGCTCGTCATCGCGCGCACCGACGCCGACAGCGCCCGGCTCCTCACCAGCGACATCGATCCGGCCGATCATCCGTTCCTCACCGGCGAGCGCACACCCACCGGCTTCTTCCGCATCACCGGCGGACTGCCGGCGGCGATCGCGCGGGCGCGGGCCTATGCGCCGTATGCCGATCTCCTCTGGTGCGAGACCTCCACGCCCGATCTCGATGAGGCCCGCCGATTCGCGGAAGGCGTCCACGAGCGGTTCCCCGGGAAGATGCTGGCGTACAACTGCTCGCCGTCGTTCAACTGGCGGAAGAAGCTGGATGCGGCGACGATCGCGACGTTCCAGCGCGAGCTGGGCGCGATGGGCTATCGCTTCCAGTTCGTCACCCTCGCCGGCTTCCATGCGCTGAACCTCGCCATGTTCCAGCTGGCGCTGGGATACCGGGCGCGGGGCATGGCGGCGTATGCCGAGCTGCAGGCGGAGGAGTTCGCGGCGGAGGCGGACGGTTATACCGCAACCCGCCATCAGCGCGAGGTGGGGACGGGGTACTTCGACGAGGTCATCCAGGTCATCACCGGGGGTGACGACTCGACGACGGCGCTGGGCGGCTCGACCGAGCGGGCGCAGTTCTGATCGGCCGTCGTTCCAAGTGTTTGCGGGTATTCGTGTTATAATAAATAAACAAGAAATACTTGACTTATTGTCGCTTCCTTCCCATGTTGTGTCGGGCCGTCGCTCCCGCGATCGCCCGGCCACCCTGGAGGAGGAACCGCAACATGAAGATCCGACTGCGGCGCCGCATCACCTGGCGCCATTGGGTGGTGGTGACGGCCGCGACGGCGGCCGCCGTGACCGCCTGGGCTTGCAGCAGCAACACGCCGACCGAGCCCTCGCCCGCGCTGGTGAGCGAAGGCCGCGACATCTTCCGCTTCGATACCTTCGGCGACGAGACCTTCTGGACCGATACCCTTCGCCTCCACGAGATCGTCCAGACGATCTCGCCGGTTACGGCGCTCTCCGTCGGTCTCAAGGTCGACGCCGATACGCTGCCCGCCGACGTGCTCGCCGCCATCCAGGCGGGCCAGGTCGACCTCAATGATCCGGCTACCACCGTCACGCTGCTCAAGCTCGGTGCCGTCGTCGGCATCCGGGCCACCGTTGACGCGGCCAATCACATCACGCGTCTCGGCACCACCTGCGCGCTGTGCCACTCGACCGTCGACAATCGCATCGCCCAGGGAATCGGCTCCCGGCGCGACGGCTGGCCAAACCGCGAGCTCAACCCCGGCGCGATCATCGCCCTCTCGCCCGCGCTCACCGCGGCCCAGAAGGCGGTCTACAACTCCTGGGGCCCCGGGAAGTACGATGCCCGATTCAACTTCGACGGCCTCAACGGGCCAATGATCATCCCGCCCGCCTACGGCCTCCACGGCGTCCACAGCATCACCGCCACCGGCGACGGGCAGGACATCGAGTACTGGAACCGCTATGTCGGCGTGACGCAGATGCACGGTCACGGGTCGTTCGCCGAGCCGCGGCTCGGGATCAGCGTCCAGAATCCGCCCGACATGATCTCCACCAAGCTCGACGCGCTCCAGGCCTATCAGCTGAGCCTGGCCGCGCCCGCGCCGCCCGCCGGCAGCTTCGATGCTGCCGCCGCCACGCGTGGGCGCGCGGTGTTCACCGGCGCAGGGAAGTGCTCGTCATGTCACGCCGGAACGCTGCTTACCGACGCCAACAGCCGCCTGCACGCGCCGGCCGAGGTCGTGAGCGAGCCCGAGCCGAACGGCGCGCCGAGCGCCGCGTCGCGCAGCGCGACGAAGATGTACCGCACGACGCCGCTCAGGGCGCTCCAGCTTCACGCGCCGTACTTCCATAACGGCGTGGCGCCGACCCTCGAGGCGGTGGTGGATCTGTACGACGCGCGGAAGGGGCTGCATCTGACCGCGCAGCAGAAGGCGGATCTCGTCCACTATCTCCGCTCGCTGTGAGCGGGGGACATCACCTCAACCGTCGACACCGATGACCATTCACGCCTTCCCGAGCCCTCCCGCCCCGCCGGCCGATCCGGTTGCCGATCACGTGCGCGAGATGCTCGACGCGCTCGGCGAGGATCCGGAGCGCCAGGGGCTGATCAGGACGCCGGAGCGGGTAGCGGCGGCGATGCGCTGGCTCACCCGCGGCTACGGGGAGACGGCGGCCGATGTGGTGGGGGACGCGCTCTTCGAGGAGAGCCACGACAGCATGATCATGGTGCGCGACATCGAGCTCTACTCGCTCTGCGAGCACCACATGCTGCCGTTCTTCGGGCGGGCCCACGTCGCCTACATCCCCAACGGCCGGATCGTGGGGCTCTCGAAGGTGGCGCGGGTGGTGGATGTCTTTGCGCGGCGGCTCCAGGTGCAGGAGCGGCTGACCGATCAGATCGCCG
>JBLMWC010000086.1:0-29310 GCA_050257015.1 Bacillota bacterium
GCCGACAGCGGATTGGAGAGATCGTGGCGCAGCTTGGCGAGGCGCTCGGCGTCAGTCACACCGCCTCAGGCGAGCGAGCGATAGAGATCGCGCAGATGATGGGCACCGATGGCGCGGACCGACTGCCACAGGTCGTCTTCCGACGCGCCGCAGAAGATCTCGGCGGTGGAGCGCTGGGAGCCGGCCTCGGCATCCTGGAACTCCAGGCGTCCGCGCCAGACACCGTCATCGGCGAAGCGCACGCTCAGCATGATGGAGACCGTGCCGCCGTCCAGACGGATCGGCTCCAGCTCATAGAGGGTCGGTTCCCGAACGTCGCGTGACCCGGTGCGCAGTGACTGCACGCTCATCGCGGCTCCTCGGCGGGGAATGGGCTCAAGATAGGGGGTCTCTCGACCGGCGCAATACGGTCAGAGTTTGAATGGCATCGGCACGAATGTCCCGATGAAGATGAGGATGCAGAGCCAGCCGATCCAGCGGCGCCCGCGCGGCACCGGCCGCGCCGGCGATACGACCGACGGGTGCGCCCACCGTCCCCCGCCCACCAGCAGCACCACCACCACCCAGACGTACCAGCTCGGCGAGGACGGCGCGAGCACGACCAGGCCGAGGAGGGTGAGGAAGCCGATCGCCGCCTGGAAGCGCCCGACCAGCGCGTAGAGCACATGGCCGCCGTCGAGCTGGCTCAGCGGCAGGAGGTTGAGCGCCGTGATGAACGCGCCGACCCACCCCGCGAATGCCGGCAGACTCAGATAGAGCGCGGCGGCCTCGGGATACATCAGCCGTCTGAGGCCCAGCGTGAGCAGTGAGTCGCCGAGCGTGATCTGGCGGCCGGCGAAGGTGACGAAGTCACCCGGCGTTTCGCTGCCGAGTGAGAGCGGCTGGGACGTATGGTACCCCCATATGAGCACGACGAGGGTCACCGCGAACCCTGCGAGCGGCCCGGCCGCGCCCACGTCCAGCAGCTGGCGGCGATCCAGCACCGGTGTCCGGAGTCGGAGGAATGCGCCCAGACTGCCGATCGGCGACAGCGTCGGCGGCATCGGCAGGAAGTACGGCGGCGAGGCGTCGATGGCGTAGCGGCGGGCCGTGAAGTAGTGGCCCAGCTCGTGGACCAGCAGGATCGTCAGCAGTGGGGCGGCGAATGACCAGCCGGGGAGAATCTCGCGCCACCCGCCGTTCAGCAGTCCTGCAAAGAAGTACCCGCCGCCCGCGAGCGCCGAGAGGATCCCGCCGAGGTACCGACCGACGGCCGGGGTGAGCGTGACGGGACCCTCGGGCGGATACCACGCCCCGATGAGCGCGGCGCCGGCGCCGAGGGCGCAGATGACGGTGAGAAGGAAAAGAGCAATGTGCAGCAGCCAGCGCTCGCGGCGCTGGTCCCCGACCGAGCGGACCAGAACGATCTGCCCGTGGGCCGCGTCAGCCCAGTAGTGCGCCCCCGGCCACGCCGCCAGCCCCTCGGTCAGCTCCGGCGAGGGGCCCCTGTGTTCCGGTGCCACCACCGCGTCGATCACCTCGCGGGTGCCCAGGTGGATGACCCGCCACGCCTCGAAGGTCCGGGTCAGCTCGGTCACGACGCCCCTTGACGCCATTCCCCACGGGGTCTAGCTTCGACCTCGGCACCACACTCCCCGTACCTGCCACGGTTCTTGCCACCGCGTTCTTCGGGCCTCCGGGTCATACCAGATACAGACCAGATACCAGCATTCACAATACCGCTCACATCACCCGACCTTTCCCGGTAGTGCACTGTCACACACCCCCCGAGCCTGCCCGTCCCGGGTCGGCCCACCATGTCTGGAGTCGCGGCCGTGGATATCGCTGAGCTGAAGCAGAAGTCCGTCGCGGAGCTGAACAACCTCGCGGAGCAGTTGAACATCACCAACTACTCCGGCCTCCGCAAGCAGGACCTCATCTTCCGCATCGAACAGTCGCTCCTCGATCAGGACACGGTCATCCGGGGCGAAGGCGTCCTCGAGATCCTGCCGGAAGGCTACGGATTCCTCCGGAGCCAGGACTGGAACTACCTGTACGGCCCCGACGACATCTACGTGAGCCCGAGCCAGATCAAGCGCTTCGATCTGCGCACCGGCGACACGGTAATGGGCCAGGTGCGCCCGCCCAAGGAGGGCGAGCGGTATCTCGCGCTGCTCAAGGTCGAGAGCGTCAACTTCGAGGAGCCGGAGAAGACCAAGCACCGGATCGCCTTCGACAACCTGAAGCCGCGCTACCCCGACGAGCGGATCCGGCTCGAGCGGAAGACCGGCGACCTGTCGATGCGGGTGGTCGATCTCCTCTCGCCGATCGGCAAGGGCCAGCGCGGCCTCATCGTGGCCCCGCCGAAGGCCGGCAAGACGATCCTGATGCAGAAGCTCGCCAACGCCATCAGCGAGAACCATCCCGAGATCGTCCTCATCGTCCTGCTCATCGACGAGCGCCCCGAGGAAGTCACCGACATGGAGGAGAACGTCAAGGCGGAGGTCATCTCCTCCACCTTCGACGAGCCGGCCGATCGTCACGTGCAGGTCGCCGACATGGTGATCGAAAAGGCCAAGCGGCTGGTGGAGCATGGCCGCGACGTCGTCATCCTGCTCGACTCCATCACCCGTCTGGCCCGCGCCCACAACGTCGTCGTCCCCCACTCCGGCAAGATTCTTTCCGGCGGCGTGGACGCCAACGCGCTCCAGAAGCCGAAGCGCTTCTTCGGCGCCGCGCGCAACATCGACAAGGGCGGCTCGCTCACGATCATCGCCACGGCCCTGATCGACACCGGCAGCCGCATGGACGAGGTGATCTTCGAGGAGTTCAAGGGCACCGGCAACATGGAGCTCGTCCTCGACCGCCGTCTCGCCGACCGCCGGATCTACCCCGCGATCGACATCCAGCGCACCTCGACCCGCAAGGAAGAGCTCCTCATGGACAAGGACGAGCTCAACCGGGTCTACCTCCTCCGGAACTTCCTGGCCGACATGCCGCCGGTCGAGGCGCTGGAGTTCCTGCTCGAGCGGATGAAGCGCACGAAGAACAACAAGGAGTTCTTCGCGACGATGGCGCAGTAATGTGCTGCCGTCATCCGGCCGCCTGATCTCCGTCGACTGGGGCGAGGTCCGCATCGGCCTCGCCCTGAGCGATGAATCGCAGTTTCTCGCCACCCCACTTGAAACGCTGGTCCGCCGCCCCGGCAAGCGGTTCCCCATGCCGCGCTTCACCGCGCTGGTGGCGGAGCACGCCCCCGTCGGGGTGGTCGTCGGCCTGCCCCTTACCGGCGAGGGCGTGGAGGCGGCGAGCGCCCTGGCCGCGCGCGAGCTGGCCGGGCAGATCGCCGCTCGCACCGGCCTGCCGGTCGAGCTCTGGGACGAGCGCATGAGCACCGCGCGCGCCCTCGGACTCATCCGCGAGCAGGGCGGCAGCACCCGCGGGCGCAAAGAGGATGTGGATGCGCTCGCCGCCGCCGTCCTGCTGCAGCATTTCCTCGACAGCCGACGGCCGGCGCGCAGATGAACGCCGGCCGTCGCGCGCTCGCCGCGCTCGCGCTGCTGCTCACTGCCTGCAGTGAGACCGCCACGGGGCCCGCCGAGCGCATCATCGTCCCGCCAGGCGCCACCTTCGCCAGCGTCACCGATTCACTGGCGGCGCACGGACTCGTGCGGAACCGCTTCTGGTTCAAGCTGCGCGCCCGCATGCTCGGCGTCGACCGCAGCGTCCACCCCGGCGTCTACGAGGTCAACCGCGCGATGTCGAGCGGTGAGGTCCTCGCGATTCTGGCCGCCGGCCAGTCCACGATCGTCAAGTTCACCGTGCCCGAAGGTCTCACCCTCTTCGACGTCGCCGATCTCGCTGCCGAGCGGGTCGGCGTGAAGCGGGACTCGATCCTCGCCGCGGCCCGCGACACCGTGTTCATCGACTCGCTCGGTCTCCCCGGTCGCACCCTCGAGGGCTTCCTGCATCCCGACACCTACCAGCTTCCGGCCAACATCGGCGGACGCGAGATCGTGCGGCTGATGGCCGATGGGTTCAAGCGCAGCTGGGATTCGGCGTGGACGCCGCGACTCGACAGCATCGGCATGACCCAGCTGCAGGTCGTGACGCTAGCGTCGATCGTGGAGGGGGAGGCGCGCGCCGATGACGAGCGGGAGATCATCGCCTCGGTCTACCTGAACCGCCTGCGGCGCGGCATGGCGCTGCAGGCCGATCCGACGGTCCAGTACGCGATCATGCTTCGCACCGGCGATCGCAAGCCCCGCCTGTACGACAAGGACTACCAGACGCCGTCGCCCTACAACACCTACCTCCAGCCCGGACTTCCCCCCGGCCCGGTGAACTCGCCGAGCCGGCGGAGCATCCAGGCGTCGCTCTACCCGGCCGACACGCCGTATCTCTTCTTCGTCGCCGGCCCCGACGGGCGCCACGTCTTCACCCGCACCTTCGACGAGCATCTCCGCGCGATCGCGAAGGTTCGGCGCACGCGCCCGGGCCAGCCCTAGCCCGCCTCCGTGACGTATCGCCGGGCCGACGCTTCGATGTCGGCGGCGCCCAGAATTCCCGACACCACCGCCACCCCCGCCCCGCCCGCCGCTCGCACCAGCGCCACGTCCTCCGGCCGGAGCCCGCCGATCGCCACGCACGGCCGCCCGCCGGCGAGCCTGACGATCGCGGCGAACCCGTCGGCGCCGAGCGCGTCGCCGGCGTCGGCCTTGGTGCCGGTCGCGCGCCAGGGACCGACGCCCCAGTAGTCGGCGGCCTCGGCCGTCAGCGCTTCGTCCGGCGATCCCACCGACACGCCGATGATGAACGACGGCGGCACGATGCGGCGGGTGAGGTGCGCCGGCAGGTCGCCGGGTCCGAGGTGCACACCGGCCGCTCCCGCCGCGAGGGCGATGTCGGGCCGGTCGTTCACGAGCACCGGCACCGAGAGCGCCTCGACGAGCCCGCGCGCAAGCGCGACCTGCTCGCGCGCCGGTGAATGCTTGAGCCGCAGCTGGAGCGCGGTGATCCCGCCCCGCTCGGCCGCGCGGGCGACCTCGACGAGATCACGCCCCCGGACGAGCGCGTCGTCGGTCACCAGCATCAGCCGGAGGAGCCCGGCTACATTGTTGCGCATGAGTCAAATCAAGCACCGCCCGGTGGCCGTGGCCACGCCGCGCCCGCGATGATCACGCTCAGGGTGTCGCCGCGCGGGGGCGAGCGGTGGGTGCGCGGGCACCCGTGGATCTACCGCAGCGACGTGCTCGACGAATCACCCGACGCCGGCCTCGTCCGCGTGACCGACGCGCGCGGACGCTTCCTCGGCCAGGCGCTTCACTCACCGCGTTCCGAGATCCGGCTGCGGCTGCTGGAGCGAACCGACCGTGTGGTGGACGGCGGGTGGTGGCGAGAGCGGATCGCGGAGTGCGCGGCGCGCCGCGCGGGAATCGACGCCGACGCCTGTCGCATCGTCTACGGCGAGGGCGACGGTCTTCCGTCGCTCATCGTGGATCGCTACGGGCCCTACCTCGTCGCCCAGCTCCTGTCGGCCGGACTCGAGACGATGCGAGCGGAGATCATCGCCGCGCTCGTCGCCGAGCTGGCGCCCGAGGGGATCCTGCTCCGGCACGATGTGCCGGTGCGGCGGCGGGAGGGGCTCGACGAGGAGGTGACGCTGGCGTGGGGTGAGGTTCCCGAGCGGGTGGCGGTGCGCGAAGGCGCCATCCGCTACTACGCGGCACCGTGGACGGGCCAGAAGACCGGCGCCTTCCTGGACCAGAGGCCCAACCGTGTTGCCGCCGGCCGTCACGCGATCGCCGGCGGACGCGGGCTCGACTGCTTCTCCTACCACGGATCATTCGCCCTGCACCTCGCAGCGCGGTCGGCCGAGGTGACGGCCCTCGACGTCAGCGCGGATGCGCTCGCGCGCGGGGCGGAGAACGCGGAGCTCAACGCGCTGCGGAACATCACCTGGCGGGAGGCCGACGCCTTCGAGACGCTCAGGGCGTACGAGCGGTCGCGCGAACGGTTCGATACCGTGGTGCTCGATCCGCCGGCCTTCGCGAAGTCCCGCGCCACGGTGCCGCAGGCGCTCCGCGGCTACCGCGAGATCAACCTGCGCGCGCTCCGGATCCTCGCCCCGGGCGGTGCGCTGATCACCGCCTCGTGCTCGTTTCACGTGCGGCGCGCCGATTTCATGGGGATGCTGGCGGAAGCGGCGGCCGACAGCGGCCGCCGCGTGGTGCTGCGCGAGCTGCTCGGACAGGGCGAGGATCATCCCGAGATCCTCACCGTCCCCGAGACCGGCTACCTCAAGGGCGCGGTGCTGGGGGTGCTGCCCTGATCCAGTCGGCGATGTCGCCGATGACGGCGGCGTCCACATGGGCCCGCGCCGCGTACTCCGCCGGGAGACTCGGTCCGCTGCCCGCCACGAAGAGATGGTTGAGCGCGGGATACGTCTTCAGCATGACGCTGGGCCGCCCACCGAGCGCCTGCTTCCACGCCGCGAAGTCCGTCATCGTCACCTGGTAGTCGCGCTCGCCCTGCAGCACGAGCATCGGCAGCCGGAGCGTCGCCGCCACCTCCGCCGGATGATATCCCCTGAGATCGAGCCAGTAGCTGGCCGGCGCCCCCATCACGTGCACGGGAGACCCGGAATCGGCCGCCGTGAGCGCGCGGACCGCGGTCACCCCTGCCCGGAGGGCATCGAGCTGCGGCTTCGCCTGCGCCGAGTCGGCCCCGGCCGCCCGGGCCAGATACGCCGTCTGCTCGGTGATCACGTCCTCCAGCGGCCGCGTCGTGCCGGCGAGGATGACCAGCCCCGCGAGATGCGGATTCCGCGTCGCGATCCGGGGCGCCATCATCCCGCCCAGACTGTGGCCGAGCACGAAGACGTGGCGCGGATCGATCTCCTTCCGCGCACGAAGGAGCTCCACGGCGGCGACCGCGTCATCCACCGTTTCCTGATCGACCGTGAACGTGCCCGCGAACGATGCAGGGTGGGCGCGGGTGCGCTTCTCGTAGCGGAGCACGGCGATTCCGCGCGATGCGAGCCCCTCGGCGAGGTCCCGAAAGACCTTCACCCCGCCGACCGACTCGTCACGATCGTTGGGGCCGGAGCCGTGCACCAGCACGATGGCCGGAAACGGTCCGGGCCCCGCCGGAATGGTGAGGGTGCCGGGCAGCGCGAGTGCGCCGCTGCCGACCGTCGCATCCTCGATGCGAAATGCCGACGGCGTGACGTACGCGGCCGCCGCCCACGGCGTCGGCGTCGGGACCATGTGCAGCCCCGAGACCAGCCCCGCCGGATCGTACGCCACTTGCACGTCGAGCGAGGCCCTGGCGAATTCGCAGGTGACTGCAGCGACGGTGTAGCGACCGACCTGCGTGACCGTCACACCGTGCTGGGCCCGGAACGCGCCCGCCTGCGCCTGGACCGCCGCCCACGTCTCCGCGAGCCGCGGAGCCGGCAGCAGACGGCGCATCGTCGTGTCCAGCTTCGTCTCGGCGCCCGTGAAGTCGCCGCTCGCGAGCAGGGCCACGAAGGCCCGTGCCGCCGTCTCCGGTTTCGTCACCGTCGTCTCCTGCGCTCCGGCCGTTCCCGCCAGGAGCAGCACGATCACCGCAGTAGCTCCCGCTCGTGTCCCGATCATTGCCGACCTCCCAGGTCGCCCGGAATCTATCCACACGGCCCCGATGCGTTGACACCCCGCGCGTGACCTACGACTTTTGATCGATGCCGATTCGTTCCAGCTCGTCGACCCGGGACAGCGCCATCCGCCGGGTCCTCATCGGCATCCTCTTCGCAAATCTCGCGGTCGTGCTGGTCAAGTTCGGAGTCGGGATTCACGCCCGCTCGCTCGCGGTGTTCGGCGACGCGATTCAGGCGACCATCGACGTCGGCAACAACATCTTCAGTCTGCTGGTGATGGGCGTCGCCTCGAAGGCGCCGGACGAGGAGCACCCGTATGGCCATGCCAAGTTCGAGACCCTCGGCGCCCTGCTCATCGCGGTCCTCCTGGCCGTCTCCATCTTCGAGCTCGTGCGTGGTGCGGTGGAACGCCTGATCACCGGCGCGCCGCCGCCGACCGTCACCGCCGTGAGCTTCCTCCTCCTCACGGCGACGCTGGTGATCAACGTCGGCGTGACCGTCTTCGAGCGGCGCGCGGGCGAGAAGTACCGAAGCGAGCTCCTCCTGGCCGACGCCCTGCACACGCGAGTGGACGTGTCGATCACCCTCGCCGTGATGGGTGGGCTCGCGCTCACGCGCCTGGGCTATTCCTGGGCCGACCCGGTCCTGGCGATCCTGGTGGCGGCGCTCGTCGCGCGGGCCGGGTTCGAGATCGTCCGACGGACGATGCCGGCGCTGGTCGATGAACGGGTCTACGACGAGAACACCATCCGGCGCGAAGCGCTGGAGATCGTCGGCGTGTATGCCGCCTACGCCATCCGCTCCCGCGGCGCCGCCACCCTCCGCTTCGCCGAGCTGACCATCGCGGTGGACGGCACCGCCGACGTCACCAGCGCGCACCTGATCGCCGACCAGGTGGAGAGCCGGCTCCGCGAGCGGCTCGAGCTGCACCAGATCGTGGTCCACGTCGAGCCATGCTGACCGCCACGCAGGCCCACCGGGCGCGCCGCCGGCCGACCCCCTCGCTCAAGCAGCAGTATCAGGAGTACGTCCTGCAGCGCATCGAGGGATTCAAGAACTCGATCCCGCGCGACGAGCTCCTCCGCCTGGGCGATGAGGCCGTGGCCGAGATGCAGAGCACCGCCGAAGCGCAGTTCGTGCTGACCGAGGTCCTCATGCTCGAGTCGGTGGACCGGCTCATCATGCGGCGCCTCGCGCTCCGGTCCTACCGCCGCTGGCGCCAGCAGTTCCTCAAGCTGCGCGAGGCTCAGCGTCAGCCGACGCACTGGGGGCTCGAGCCCGACTGTCCGCTGGTGCCGCTCCTTCCCCGCCTCGAGGACGAGGACCCGACGCTCGTCGTCGGCGCGGAGTCGGTGGCCTACCTCCTCGCCGCGCACGATGCCGCCGTCACCTTCATCGCCTCCGATCTTCGCGCCGTCGAACGCGTGGAAGCCGGCATGGCGAACGAATCGCTCGCGAGTCTCTTCACCTCGTTCTTCGTCCAGCCCGGCGCCTGGCTGCCGCCGCTCGACGGTCCGCTCGCCCTCATCGTGATCGATGCGGGGTCGCTCACCGATGCGACCACCGCGGCGCGCACCGACTTCATCACCGCGCTGCAGGAGCAGACCGTCGCGGGCGGCATCCACGTGCTCCTGCCCGGTCGCGGGCGGCTCGCCCCCGAGGCGTTGCTGGCATGCTACGACGGCTGGATCCGCGACGAAGTGGCGCGCTCGCGCCGGCGCGGCAGCGCAAAGCGCGCAGGCCTGGTACTCACGCGGCCCGCCGAGACGCACGACGAGCTGTCGCACGCGGCGGGAGATCACTAGGAGCTGGAGGTGGGGGGAAAACGCATGGGGCCGGCAGCTGGCCGGCCCCTTTTTGCTGCGTGACGTCTGCGCGGGAACTAGCGGCGCGACGACTTCTTGCTGCTCTTCTTCGCGCTGCTGCGCTTCATGCCCTTCTTCGCGCTGCTCTTCTTCGCGCTCTTGCGGGCGCTCTTCTTCGCTGACTTCTTGGCCGAGCTCTTCTTGGCCGACTTCCTGGCTGCCTTCTTCGCCATGCTGCCTCCTTCGTGTGGATGGATCCGCCCTCCGGGCGGGTGGATGAGCGGAGCGACCTGTTCTCCACTCGGAAGCTGCAATGCTGCGAGATCAACCGCTGACACAAAATCGCCAATTCCGTGGTTCGCGCAATAGCTGAAGTCGATTTCGTTTCCCGCGCGCACGCTTGCTCGCATGCGACCGGACCTCTAGAATCGATGGTGTTTCCTCCTTCCTGCGGACGGAACCGATGCCGACTCTCAGCGTAAACGGCCGAGCGATCCCCTTCGAGCCGGGCGCGACGATCCTCGACGCGGCGCGCGCGGCGGGCATCGAGATCCCGACCCTCTGCTGGTATCCGAAGCTCCCCATCGTCGGCAACTGCCGCGTGTGTCTCGTCTCCGTGACGGGCCAGCCGAAGCTGCTGCCCGCGTGCGCCACCGCCGCCGCCGACGGCATGGTCGTCGAGACCGAGTCCGCGCCGGCCGTCGCCAACCGGCGCGGTGTACTCGGGTTCCTCACCGAGCGCTACCGTACCGACCGCTCCCCCGACGCACCGCCGGAGAACGAGTTCGAGCGCTACCTCGCGCAATACGCGGTGCCGCTTCCGCGCCAGCACGCGCTGCCGCCCCGCGCCGGCGACGAGCGTCCCGGCGATACGATGATTCGCCACGACATGACGCGCTGCATCCTCTGCACGCGCTGCGTCCGGGCGTGCGCCGACATCCAGCAGGTCGGCGTGCTCGACGTCGGCGAGCGCGGCGGCCACGCGGAGATCATCGTCGGCGGCGACGGCGTGCCTGATCACGCCGGCTGCACCTGGTGCGGCGAGTGTGTGCGCGTCTGCCCCACCGACGCGATCTTCGAGGTCATTCCGCGCGAGCGGTTCGGCTCGAGCGCGGTGCGCACGCCGGACCGCACCGTGCGCTCGGTCTGCCCCTACTGCGGTGTCGGCTGCCAGATCGATCTCCAGGTGCGCGACGAGCGGGTCATGCGCGTCACCTCGCCCTGGATCGAGGACGACACGCCCAATGCCGGCTCGACCTGCGTGAAGGGGCGCTTCGGCTACGACTTCCCGCAGCACCGCGACCGCCTCATGCGGCCGCTCATCCGCCGCGGCTGGGAGCAGGAGCACGGGCAGTGGCGCTGGACCGGCGAGACGCCGCGCCGCCGCGAAGGACCGTGGCGCACCATCGAGGAGATGGGACAGGGTCGCAAGCCGCGACCGCCGAAGCGGCAGGTCGGCAAGCCGCCACTCACCGGACTCCCCGGCGCCGAGGACGGCGACGTGCGCGACCGGGTCGCCACGCCGCTCGACTGGTACGGCGCGTTCCGCGAGGCGAGCTGGGACGAGGCGCTGAGTCTCTGCGCGCAGGAGATCCTGCGGATCCGCGACACGCAGGGCCCCGATGCGCTCGCCGCCCTCTCCTCGGCGAAGTGCACCAACGAGGACAACTACGCCTACATGCGGATGGTGCGGGCCGCCTTCCGCACCAACAACCTCGACCACTGCACCCGGCTCTGCCATTCGACCTCCGTCGCCGCGATGAGCCGCGCGCTCAGCACGTCGGCCGCGTCCGGCTCGATGCGCGAGCTCGAGGAGGCATCCGATGTCATCTTCATCGCGGGCGCGAACACCACCGAGTCCCACCCGGTCTTCGGCGCGCTGATCAAGCGCGCCGTCGCGCGCGGCGCGCGGCTCATCGTGGCCGACGTGCGGCGGGTCGAGCTCGCGGAGCTCGCCGACATCCACCTGCAGATGCTGCCGGGCACCGATGTCGCGCTGTTCAGCAGCATGCTGGCCCACATCATCGAGGCCGGCCTGACCGACGAGCGATTCATCCGCGAGCGTACGCACGACTTCGACAAGGTGAAGACGGCGGTGAAGCCCTACACCCTAGAGGTCGGCTCGCGCATCACCGGCATCCCGGCGGAGCGGATCCGTGAGGCCGCGGAGCTGTACGCCCGCGGCCCCCGCACCGCGACGCTCTGGGCGATGGGCCTCACCCAGCACGCGGCCGGCACCGACATCGTGGCGAGCCTGCTCAATCTGCTCCTCGCCTGCGGCATGATCGGCCGCTGGGGCGCCCCCATGATGCCGATCCGCGGACAGAACAACGTCCAGGGCGCGAGCGACGTCGGCGCCATCCCGTTCGCCTATACCGATTACCGGCCGGTGACCGACCCGGCCAACCGCGCGGAGTACGCGCGGGCGTGGGGCGTCCCGGAGGAATCGCTGTCGCTCCGGAACGGCGCCATGGTGACCGAAATGACCCAGCCGGAGAGCGGTGTCCACGGCCTCTTCATCATGGGTGAGAACCCCGTACTCTCCGATCCCGACATCTCCCACGCCGAGGACTGGGTGCGGGGCCTCGAGTTCCTCGCCGTGCAGGACCTTTTCCTCACGGAGACTGCGCGCTGGGCCGACGTGGTGCTCCCCGCCTCGTCGTTCGCCGAGAAGACCGGGACCTACGTCAACACCGAGCGGCGCATCCAGCTCGCCGACGCCGCCGTCGCCGCCCCGGGCGACGCCCGGCGCGATCTCGATATCATCATCGAGCTGAGCAACCGCCTCGGCCTGCCCACCAGCTGGGACGGGCCGGAGGCAGTCATGCGCGAGATCGCATCGGTGACGCCGTCGTGGCGCGGCGTCACCTACGGTGCGCTCCGCACGGCGGGGCTGCAGTACCCGGTGCCCGAGCAGGGCCACCCGGGCACCGCCTTCCTCTTCGACGAGCGCTTCCCCACTGCCGACGGCCGCGCCCGCTTCGTGCCGGTCGAGTATCTCCCGCCGTCGGAGCTGCCCGACGCAGAGTACCCCTTCGTCCTCAACACCGGCCGCCAGATGTACCACTGGCACACCGGCACGATGACCCGGCGCTCCGAAGGGCTCGACTCGCGGGAGCCCACCCCGGTCGTCGAGGTGAATGCTCTCGACGCCGCGGAGCTCGGCGTCGCGGACGGCGACAGCGTGCGGGTGACCTCGCGCCGGGGCTCGCTGGTGATCGGCGTGCGCGTCTCCGACCGCCAGGCGCGCGGCCAGATCTTCATCCCGTTCCACTTCCGCGAGGCCGCGGCGAACCTGCTCACCAACCCGCGGCTCGATCCCTACGCCAAGATCGCGGAGTTCAAGATCAGCGCGGTACGCGTCGAGCCGGTCTCGCGCCCGGCGCTGGTCTAGCATGGATCTGGGAGTCGCCGGCCGGGTCGCACTGATCACTGGCGGCTCCGCCGGCCTTGGCTACGCGACGGCTGAAGCGCTCGCGCGTGAGGGCGTGCGGATCGCTCTCAACGGACGGGATGGCGCCCGGCTCGACACCGCCGTCGCGAGGCTCCGGGCGGAGACGGGCGCGGAGGTCGGCGCGTTTCCCGGTGATGTCTCCGTCCGCGCCGATGCCGAGGCCGTCGTCCGCTCCGCCGCCGGCGCGATGGGAGCGGTGGACATTCTCCTGTGCAACGCGGCGGGACCCGGCCCCGGCCCCTTTCTCCAGCACTCGCCGGATGACTGGCAGGAAGCGCTCGACCTCAACCTGCTTTCGGCCGTGAACCTCTCGCGCGCGGCGCTCCCCGGGATGCGCGAACGGCGCTGGGGACGCATCCTCTGCATGGGCTCGATCGCCGCCAAGCAGCCGCATGCCGGCCTCATTCTCTCCACGGCGGCCCGCGCCGGACTCCTCGGGTTCGCCAAGGCACTCTCCGACGAGGTCGCGCCGGACGGCGTCACGGTGAACGTCCTCTGCCCCGGGCTCATCGCCACCGCCCGCCTCCGCTCGCTGGCGGAGAAGCGCGCCGCGTCATCGGGCGGCAGTGCCGATGACGCGATGGCCGAGAACGCGGCGCTGGTGCCGATGCGTCGCGTGGGTCGGCCCGCGGAGTTCGGCGCCGTTGCCGCCTTCCTCGCATCGGAGCTCGCCTCGTACGTGACCGGCACCGCACTCAGCATCGACGGCGGGCTTCATCGCTCCATCCTCTGACTATATTTCCGCCCGACTCAACTTCGAGGATTCATGCGAGCGCTGGTCAAGGAAGCGGCCGGGCCGGGAATGGTGCTGCGCGATGTTCCGAAGCCCGTCTGCGGTGCGTCCGACATTCTGATCAAGGTCCACTACGCCGGCGTCTGCGGCACGGATCTGCACATCTGGGAATGGGACTCCTGGGCCAGCAACCGTCTGAAGCCGCCGCTGATCATCGGGCACGAGTTCGCCGGAGAGGTCGTCGAGATCGGCCGTGACGCCGAGGCGGCGGAGCTCCTCGCCGTCGGCGACCTCGTCACCGCCGAGGGCCATGTCGTCTGCGGCCACTGTCTCCAGTGCCGGCTCGGTGAGGGGCATCTCTGCCGGCGCACCCAGATCATCGGCGTGGACCGCGACGGGGCCTTTGCCGACTACATCGCGATGCCCGCATCCAACGTCATGAAGCTCGACGGAATTCCCACCGAGGTCGGCGCCATCATGGATCCGACCGGCAATGCCGTGCATACCGTGCTCGAGGGCGGCATCGTGCCGGGCAGCCGCGTGCTCGTGCTCGGCTGCGGGCCGATCGGCTGCTTCGCGGTCGGCGTGGCCCGCGCGGCCGGCGCGTCACTCGTTCTCGCGAGCGACTTCAACGACCGGCGGCTCGAGCTCGCGCGCACCATGGGCGCGCACGTCACGCTCAATCCCGGCCGGGAAGATGTCGTCGCGCGCGTGAAGGACCTCACCGGCGGGGATGGCGTCGATCTGGTGTGCGAGATGAGCGGTCACCCGGCGGGACATGCACAGGCCTTCGCCGCCGCGCGACTCGGCGGACGCGTCAACATGCTGGGCACACCGAGCAGGACGACGGAAGTGAACTTTGCGCGGGACGTGATCTTCAAGGGACTCACGCTCTACGGCGTCACCGGCCGCCGCATGTACGGCACCTGGAACGTCATGCAGCGCTACCTCCGCTCCGGCCAGCTCGATCCCCGCCCCGTCATCACCCACCGCTTCCCGCTCGATCGCATCGGTGATGCGATCCAGGTCATCAAGGACGGACAGGCCGGCAAGGTCATCCTGGAGATCGGCGCATGAAGAACGCCCTCGACCGGCGCCTCGCCGGTGAGCTCGAGCAGTTTCGCACGGATGGCGTCTACAAGCGCCTCAACTATCTCGACAGCCCGCAGGGCCCGCGCGTCCGCATGGAAGGCCGGGGCGACGTCATCATCCTCAGCTCCAACAACTATCTCGGCCTGAGCAACGATCCCGCGGTGGTCGCCGCGGGAAAGGCGGCGCTCGACCGGTTCGGCGCCGGCACCGCGTCAGTGCGCTTCATCTGCGGCACCTTCACCGTCCATCGCGCGCTGGAGCAGGCCTGCGCGCGACTGGTGGGGACCGAGGCAAGCCTCAGCTTCGTGAGCTGCTGGAACGCCAACGAGGCCACGCCCGGCACCCTGCTCGGCGAGAACGACATCGTCATCAGCGACCAGCTCAACCACGCCTCCATCATCGACGGCATCCGCCTCGCGAAGGCGATCACCAAGTGCCAGACCGCCGTCTACCGGCATGCCGACCTCGGCGACCTCGAGGAGAAGCTGATCGCGGCGAAGGACCGGCGCACGCGCATGGTGATTACCGACGGCATCTTCTCGATGGAGGGTGCCATCGCGAAGCTTCCCGATCTCGTCGCCCTCTGCCGGAAGCACGACGCCGTGCTGGTGGTCGACGACTCGCACGCGACCGGCGTCCTCGGCGCCACCGGCCGCGGCACCGCGGAGCATTTCGGGATGATCGGCGAGGTGGACATCATCACGTCCACCCTCGGCAAGGCGCTCGGCGGCGCCGCGGGTGGATTCGTCGCGGCCTCCGCCGAGGTGTGCGACTATCTGACCCAGCGCGCGCGTCCGCAGCTCTTCTCCAATGCGCTACCGCCCACCGTCGCCGCGAGCGCACTCGCGAGCATCGAGGTCCTCGAGGCCAGCCCCGAGCGCGTCGCGCGCCTGCGGGAGAACGCGCGATACTTCCGCGAGCAGCTCATCAGTCTCGGATTCAAGCCGCTCGCCGGGGAGACGCCGATCATCCCCGTCATCCTCGGCGAGACTGCCGCGGCGATCCGCATGAGCGAGATGCTGCTCGAGGAAGGCGTCTTCGTGACCGGCTTCGGCTTCCCGGTGGTGCCTCAGGGACAGGCCCGGGTCCGCTGCCAGATCTCCTCGGCCCACACCCGCCAGGATCTCGATCAGGCCCTGGCCGCCTTCCGGAAGGTGGGGACCCGGCTGTCGCTCATCTAGCGGGCCCGGTCCTTGCACTTCGGCACCCCGTCGGGGCTCACCCCCGCGGGGTGTTTGACGTCCATGTCATTACCCCGCAAGAGGATGCCCCGTGGTGGCCGTCCCGATCCATCCTCGCGATTTTCCAGTGCAGTCGCGGATTTCCCAGGAGGCTGGTCTGATGAGCGTGCTCAGCCGCAGGATCCCGTTGGTGGCGCTCCTTTGCGGGCTTGGCGCCGCGTCGCTTTCCGCCCAGAGCCTGCACCGGAAGGAAGACTTCCGGTGGTACGTGGGCGGCCAGGCAGGTGTCTTCATCTACAAGACCCCGACCCAGAGCCGGGGCGGCAACCTCATGGTCGGCGCGCACACGCTGATCAAGGCCCGCCGCACCGGACTGCTGCTCGCGGCCGAGGAGATGATCGCGAACGACCAGACCAGCAGCTTCAGCTCGAGCGCGTCGCCGGGCGGGACCGAGCAGGTGACCTTCAACGACATCCGCCGCTACACCGCGACGCTCATGGCCTTCCCCGTTCGCGGCCCGATGCAGCCGTACCTCGGCGTCGGCGTCGGCATCCTGCACGTGGTGAACCCGCAGACCGTCACCAACACGAGCTCCGAGCAGCAGAGCACCGCGGCGAACCTGGGCAGCTTCGCCTTCGGGTCGCTGGTCGGCGGCATCCAGCTGAACGTCGGCGGCCTCATGGCGTTCGGCCAGTATCAGGTCACCACCGGCCCGACGACGCGTTCGTCGGTCGCGGCCGACGGCACCGTCTCTTCGGGCCACCTGCTGGAGGGGATGACGCACAGTCTGATGGCCGGCCTGCGCTTCAGCCTCGGCAGCTCGCGCGAATCCGAGTCGACCTACTGATCGCCCCCGCACCAGGAAGAGAAGAGGCCCGCACCACGGTGCGGGCCTCTTCTCTTTGGCGCACGCTCAGCGGCGCGAAGCCCAGCGCGATCCCTGCAGCACGAAGCGGAGCGGCCAGTCGGCAGCCCTGGTGATGCCGATCCTCGGCGTCGCCGCGACCAGGTCCGCCTCGTCGAGGCGCCCGCGGTGCACGGTGACCGGCGCCGCCGCCATCATCCGGCCATCGAGCGAGCGGGTGATCCCGAGCGCCTGGCAGAGCTTTCCCGGCCCTGAACAGAGCTGATGATCGGCCACCCCACGACGCCGGCTTCGCATCGTCTCGAGACCGTCGAGCGGCTCGAGCGCGCGAATGAGCACCGCCGCGGCCTCGCCTTCGCGAGCGCAGACGAGGTTGGCGCACCAGTGCATGCCGTAGGAGAGGTAGACGTACCACGAGGCGGGAGGGCCGAAGATCGCTGCGTTGCGCTCATTCTTCCGGCCGAGATAGCCATGCGCGGCGGGATCGTCGTGGCCGAGATATGCCTCGGTCTCGACGATCCGGCCGGCCGTCACCGCCCCGCCTTCGTGCGATACCATGACCGCGCCAAGCAGCTCGCGCGCGACCACGTCGGCCGGCCGGGCGAAAAAACGGACGGGCAGCGTGGCTGCCCGTCGCGTTCTTCTCACTCCGGCTTCTTGGCGGCCTTCGCTCGCGAGGGCCGCTTCGTCGCCTTGGCCGCGTCCGGCGCCTTCCGGGCCGCCTTTGCCCGCGGCTGGCGAGGTGCCTTCTCCTTCGCCGGCGGCTTCACCGGCGGCTCGGCCTGAGGCGGCACAACCGCGGCCGCTGCCGGCGCCTCCTGCCGGACCACTCCGACCAGCGGGATCTCACCGGCGCGCATCGGTCCACGCGACCCGCGACGGAACCGGACACCTCTCCGCGGTCCGCTGTCGCGTGCCGCGGCGGCCGGCGCTGCCGCCGGCTCGGCTCCCGCCGGGGCGCCCGATGCGCCGTTCGCCGAGACCGCCTCGACCGGCGCCACGATGGGCACCGCGGCTGCTGCCGCCGGTGCGGCCGCGGCCGTCGCTCTCCCGTCGGGTCGGCGCCGCCCGGTCACTTCGTACTCGTCGTCTCCGACCTGGCGCACGTCCGCGACCTCGGCATCGTTCGCCTGACGAAGCAGACGGGGGAATCGCGCGGCGTCGAGCAGCGGATCCTCGCGGCCGTGCATCGCGACCATGCGGAGTCGAAGCGGGTTCTGTCCCACCGGTCCGCGGAACTCCGCGAGCGCGTCGGTCATCAGCTGGAACGCGCGCGCCAGCGTGAGCGCGCCACTCGGGCGCGGCTCGGGTGCTCCGGCAGCCGGAGCCGGCGCTGCAGCGCGCTCCGCCGTCTCTCCGCGGCCCCGGCCGCGTCCACGGCCACGTCCCCGCCCTCGGCCCTCCTCCCGGCCCTCGCGCCCTTCGCGTCCCTCGCGGGCCGGGACTGCGCGACCGGCTGCCGGAGCCGCCGCCGCGACCGAGGCCGCGCCGCCGATCGGCGCGACCTCGAACTGGCCGTTGTCGAGCTTGGTGACCTGCAGCTTGCCCTTCTGGCCGGCCTCGATGACGAACTTGCTGAAGCGGCTGAAGCCGGCGTTCCGCTCGTCGAAGTTCCGGTCGATCTGCTGCATCACCTGCTTGAGGCGGTCGGAGCGCATGACGTCGCCGTTGCGCGCCATCTGTGCGACCGCCTCCTGGGCCAGCTCCCATGGATCGCGCGTTGACGTCCCGGGCTCGGTCTCCTTGGTGAGCCCCGCGAGATCGCTGTAGGAGAAGTACTCGTCGCAGTTCTGGATCAGCAGGTCGCTGGCCGACTCCCGGATCCCGACCCCGATGACGTACTTGCCGTACTCCTTCAGCTTGATCACCATCGTCGAGAAGTCGCTGTCGCCCGACATGATGATGAAGGTGCCGATCTCCGGCCGCGTGAAGACGAGCTCGATCGCGTCGATGGCGAGGCGGATGTCGGTGGCGTTCTTCTTCACCGACCCGAAGGCGGGTGCGAAGATCAGGTCGATCGACGACGCCGAGAGCGGGGCGATGTACTGCGGATAGCGGCGCCAGTCGGCGTAGGCGCGCTGCACTGCGACCTTCCCCTTGATGATGTCGCTGTTCAGCAGCGTTCGGAGCTCCTTGGTGAGATCCGACTGGATGCCGAGCGTGACGTTGTCGAAATCGATGAGAAGGGCGGCGTTGGGAGCGTGGAGCGCGAGCTCGGCCGTGCGGCCGGGACGCAGATGCGGGTAGGTCACGTTGTGGGTTCCGGCCGGACCGCGAGCCCGTGTGCGGCCCGCCCTGCCGGACCCGGTCGGCGGGCTGGGCGCCGCCACCGCGCGCGCAGTCGAAAGCCTGCTTGTGTAATTGTGCGCGGACGATCCCGCGGGACCGCCTGCGACTGGGCCGCCCTCGAGGCGGCCGGCGTCAGGTCATGCGCTCGCTGCGCGGGCCGGCATCGGCCGGGTCGCCGAAGGGCCTGCTTCTGTCGCAGCGACGTAAAGGTAGACGGGTCGGGGAGATGCGGGTAGGGCGAAGGTCCAGCCGCCGGCTCAGGGGGCCGTCGGCCACTGGGCCGGAGGGAGTCGGAGCGCGAAATGAAAACAGGTCCCGCTCCCCTGTGTCGTCTCGACGCCCAGGATGCCTCCCATCGCCTCGACCAGCTTGCGGCAGATGGAGAGTCCGAGTCCCGAGCCGGAGAACGCGTACTCGCCCTGCTTCTGGCGGCGGCGGAACGGCTCGAACAGCGTCGCCATCGACTGCGGCGGGATGCCGCGGCCGGTGTCGCGAACCGAGAACTCCATCTGCTCCGCGCCGCCGTCACGGGCGGTCACCTCGACGTACCCTTCGCTGGTGAACTTGAGCGCGTTGGTGGTCAGGTTGAGCAGCACGCGGCTCAGCGCCACCGGATGTCCGATCCGGAAATCGGTCGGCGGCGCGAGGATGCGGACCTCGAGCGCCTTCTCCTCGGCGATCGGCTGCACGATGTCGCGCACCGATTCGAGAATGTCCGCCACCGAGAACGGAATCGGGTCGAGATCCACCAGGCGGTCGCCGCCACGGGCGAGCTCGATCACGTCGCTCGCCATCGAGCTCAGCCCGAACGCCGCGCTGTAGATCAGGCCCAACTGGCGTTCCTGGACCGGATTCACCGGTCCACTGCGGGCGCGCTGCAGCGTCTCGGCAAGGAAGAGGATCGATGTGAGCGGGGAGCGGAGATCGTGCGCCACCTCGACCACGAGCTCGAGGCCGTCGGGCCCGGAGAGTCGGTCGGCGAGGTGCCGCGCCCAGTCCGACTCGAGCTGGGCGGCCACCCGCTCGATCGCATTGAGGACCGACACCAGCTGGGCGGCCTCGGGCGCGGGCGCGGGAGGAGAAACGCGACGGAGGAACTCGCTTCGGACCAGCGCCACAAGCCGCCGCGACAGGACGGTGCGCGGCAGGTCGTCCATGTCCGGCTCGGCGCCGGCCACGATCTCCCGCACCGCCGTGGCCACGCACGCGAGATGCGCCGCCGCCTCGTCGGGCGAGGCGGCGTCTTCGACGACCTTCTGCCAGTCGCGCTGCACCGCCTCCACCGACTCGCGGAGGGCGTTCCAGAGCGACGGCGCAAGGCCGCGCGCGGTCGGCCCGTCGGGGTCCCACGCGCTTGCCGGCGCTACGGCACGCCGGCGATCGCCTGCGGTTGCTGCAGTGGTCCGGATCTCCGGTGTCACACTCCCTCGGGTCCGTCGTTTCGCTGGAACTCGTGCTTGTCCATCAGCCGGTAGAGCGTCGTGCGGTCGATGCTGGCCAGACGGGCCGCCTTCGACATGTTACCGCCCGCACGGCCCACCAGGCGCGTGAGGTACTCCTTTTCGAATTGCGCGATCACGCGGTCCTTGGCGGGGTGGTAGGCCTCCTCCATCACGCCGGCCGGTGCGGTGCTTTCGGCCGGCCACTCGCCGGTGTCCTCGTAGATCGGAATGTCGTTGGGCTGGATGAGCATGTCCGGCTCGGCCATCACCGCCACATGCTCGATTACGTTCTGCAGCTCGCGGACGTTGCCACGCCAGACGCGCGAGCGGAGAAAAGCGATACTCGCCTCGCTCAGCTTCGGCAGGCGGTCGCCCATCTGGCGGTGCCGGTGCCAGTAGTGGGTGAGGAAGTGATTCGCCAGGAGCGGGATGTCTTCGGGCCGCTTGCGGAGCGGCGGGAGCTTGATGGGCACGACGCGGAGGCGATAGAACAGGTCGCCGCGCAGAACGCCCTGGTCCACCGCTTCCTGCGGATCGCGGTTGGTCGCCGAGATGAAGCGGACGTCCACCACGGCGTCCTGGGTCTCGCTCCCGACCCGCCGGACGACGCCGTCCTGGATCACCCGCAGGAGCTTGGCCTGGAGCGGCAGGCTCATTTCGGTGAGCTCGTCGAGGAACAGCGTCCCGCCGTTGGCGGTCTCCAGCAGGCCGGGCTTGTCGCGGTCGGCCCCGGTGAACGCACCCTTCCGGTGGCCGAACATCTCGCTCTCCAGCAGCGGCTCCGGCAGGGCGGCGCAGTTGATCGGCACCAGGGTGCGGCCCGCGCGCCGGCTGTTCTGATGAATGAACTGGGCGATGACTTCCTTGCCCGTTCCGCTCTCCCCGCTGATGAAGACCGACGCGTCGGTCGCCGCCACCTTCCGCGCGAGCTCGACGGCCTTGCGGAACAGCGGCGCGATCCCGATCAGCGCGATCTTGTCGCTGTGCCCATGCTGCTTCATCAGCTGGAGCCGGAGATCCTGCGCCTCACGGCCAACCATCACGGCGTGCGAGGCGCGGCCGATGAGAACCTGGAGATGGGTCGCGGAGAACGGCTTGGGCAGGTAGTCCCAGGCCCCGGCGCGGAGCGCCTCGATGCTGCTCGTGACGCTGGGGTTGCCGGTCATCACGACGACGATGGTGTCGCGGTAGGCCTCGAGGGCGGCGCGCAGGATGTCGAGCCCCGAGATCTGCGACATGTACAGATCGACGAGGATGATGTCGAACTTGCGGCGCTTGACGGTGTCGAGGGCTTCCTCGCCACGACCGATGAGCGTGACGTTGTACCCGTCCATCTGGAGCACGCTGGCGCAGCTTTCGCGGAGCGTGCGCTCGTCGTCGACGACGAGGACCCGGATGCTCGCCTTGACTTCGCTTGGTATCGAGAGGGGATCGCGATCCGAGCTTGGTCCGGCGCCGGGGGGAGTTGATGGGGCGTTGAAGGCCAGCGAGCTACCCATGCGCTCCTCACATGTTGACGGACTGCCGCAGCGATCTGGTCCGCTGGCAGGCTTGAGAGTATCGTTGATACAACACGGTGATGCGCCTGTCAAGCAACAAACGTGCCCCATATGTTGCTGCACGCCCACACCACTGTCGGTATCGTGCAACGAGTTGCACCGTTTCGTGGCGCACCGAGCGCCTAAGGTAGTGGAACTGTGGATTCGCCGCACGCTTGTGACCCGCAGCGTAGCGGTCCCTGCCTTGCATAGTTATGGTGGGTCGTGCCAAGCGGTCGCCGCCGCACCCAACCTTCGGAGCCGGAGATTATGGCTGGCAACATCGTACCGTCCGACTACGGGCCCCTCGCGCCGGCTCAGCCCGGCACCGCGGTAGCGCTCCCTGACGAGCGGGGCCTCGGACCTGTCGATCTCGAAGGCAGCGGGGGCGGCCCTTCGCTGAGCCGGTACATCGCGGCGGTGAAGCGCTACAAGTGGGTGGTCCTCGGCCTTACCCTGTTCGGGACCGCCGTTGGCATCGTGGCAACCAAGTTCATCCATCCGGTCTACTCGGCGCAGGCCACCGTCTACATCCAGCCGACCTCCGATAACCGGCAGGCCGGTCCGATCCGGCCCGATGAGCTGCTGCACTCCCAGCAGTGGGTCGAGCTCCTCTTCCAGTACCGGGTCCTCGACTCGGTGATCAAGAAGGAGCGCCTCTACCTTCAGTACGCCCCGAAGTACGAAGGGCTCTTCCGCGGCTTCACCCTCGCCGACCGGTTCCTCCCGGCCGATCTCGAGCTCACCGTCGACGCGGCTCGCCGCACCTGGTTCCTCAAGACGGTGGAAGGACTGAACGTCGATGTTGGTCGCGTGGGGGATTCCGTCGGCACGCGCGCGGGGTACCGCTGGCGCCCGCCGGCGCAGGCACTGCTTGCGGTTCGCAAGGTCCGATTCAGCGTCCTGAGCCCGCGGGAGGCGTCGGTCGCGCTGCAGAAGCGGATCACGCCGAACATGACCGACAACGGCAGCTTCCTGCGAGTCTCGCTCACCGGCGATGATCCGGCCAAGGTCACCAGCACGCTCAATACGCTGATCGACCAGTTCGTCGCGGTCGCGGCAGACCTGAAGAAGTTCAATCTCCGCGAAACCTCGCGGATCCTCTCGTATCAGGTGGACACGCTGGCCCAGCAGCTGCACGACGCCGAGGGCCGGCTCGAGAGCTACAAGACGAAGATCATTACCGAGCCGACCGAGGGTACCGCCGTCGCGCCCGGCATCGCGGCAACGCAGCCGACGGTGATGACGCAGTACTTCAATGAGAAGATGCAGGCCGACGCGCTCCGTCGGGACCGGCAGTCGCTCGACCGGATCATCCAGCGGGCCCGGGCCGGCTCGCTCGACGTCGATGAATTCCAGACGGTGACATCGGTACAGAGCGCGCCGGACCTCCAGAACGCGCTGTCCGAGCTGGCGAAGTACGAGGCGGAGGCCCGTGCGCTCGGCTTCCGCTACACGCCCGAGGCCAAGCAGCTGCAGGACGTCCAGGAGAAGGTCAAGACGCTCCGCTCGCAGACGATTCCTGCGTATGCCACCGCGCTGAGCAACGCGCTGAGGGCGAAGGAAGGCGAGCTGACCTCCCACATCGCGACCGCATCACGCGACCTGCAGGCGATTCCGGGCCGCACCATCAACGAGCAGCGGCTCGAGCGCGAGTACCAGCAGCTGGCCGCCCTCTACGGCGACGTGGCCGTGCGGTATCAGCAGGCGAAGCTCGCCGAAGCCAGCGCGGTGCCGGATGTCCGCCTGCTCGACGCGGCGGTGCCCCCGCAGCGACCCGCGCGCAACAGCGCTCCGGCCATCATCGGCCTGGCGTTCCTCGGGAGCATGGCGCTCGCGATCGGCATCGCCATTCTGCTCGACCGTCTCGACAAGCGGCTCCGCTACCCCGATCAGGTGACGCGCGAGCTCGGGCTCAGCATCCTGGGCGCGATCCCGGCGATCCGGAAGGTGTCGATCGCCGACCGCGATCCGGAGGAGGCATCGCAGGTCGTCGAGGCGTTCCGGACGATCCGCATGAACCTGGCGCACAGCTACGGCGCGGCGGGACCGGTGATGCTCACCGTGTCGAGCCCGTCGCCGGGCGACGGCAAGTCGCTGGTGTCGAGCAACCTCGCCCTGTCGTTCGCCGAGGCGGGATACAAGACGCTCCTCATCGACGGCGACGTTCGCCGCGGCGAGCTGCACCGGATGTTCGGCACCGACCGCCGGCCCGGGCTGATCGACGTCCTGCTCGGCAACGCGCAGGCCGACGACGTCCTCCGGCCGGCGAGCCACCGGAACCTCACGCTGATCTCGTGCGGCACGCGACACCATCACGCGCCCGAGCTCCTCGGCTCGGCCGCGATGCGTGAGCTGCTGATCGAGCTCAAGGGCCGCTACAACGCAATCATCGTGGACAGCCCGCCGCTCGGCGCCGGGATCGATCCGTTCGTCCTCGGGACGGCAACCGGCAACATGCTGCTCGTGCTCCGGTCCGGCGAGACCGACCGCAAGATGGCGGAAGCCAAGCTCAAGCTCCTGGACAAGCTTCCGGTGCGGATCCTGGGCGCCGTGCTCAACGACATCAGCGCGGCCGACACGGCGTACAAGTACTACCACTACGTCTACGGCTACACCGCTGACGAGGAGCCGGCGCCGCAGCTGAGCCCCGCGGCGGAGGTCGGCGAGCGCAGCTGACGTCGATCAGTCCCCAATGCCAAAAGCGGCCCGGACCTCGAAGGTCCGGGCCGCTTTGGCATCCAGCCGGATCAGTTGTTGCCGGCCTCGAACGCGCGGATGCGGAGATCGCTCCCGACCTTCCTCAGGTCGCGGAGCGCGGTGGTCGCACGGAGGAGGATCTCCACCGCATCGATCGGGGAATCCGCGAAGTCGGGCACCGCGCAGTAGCCGGCCCGGAGCCGGACGCGGCGGTCGCCGCCCCGGATGGCGATCGGCGCCGCCTCGACGCTGTCGCCCAGGCGTTCGACCATGCGCTCGACCCCTTCGGCGCTGGTGGCTGGCGCGATGACGGCGAACTCGTGCGGCCCGAGGCGACCGATCGCATCCGAGGAGCGTCCGGTCTGGCGGAACACCTGCCCCATTCGCTCGGTGATGCGCGCCGTCTCCTCCTCGGTCGGCTCGCCGTCGGCGCCGTCGGGCTCGGGAGTGAGCACCACGCACGCGAGCGCCTCGTGCCGGCGAAACGCCTCGGAGCCGATTTCCCGCGCGCGCCGGGCGAGCCCGCGCATGTTGTAGAGTCCCGTCCCCTGATCGAGGAGACTCTCGTCGCGCAGGGTGTCCACTTCGATCTTGGACTGGATGAACGTCCGCAGCTTGAGCAACAGTGCCTCGCCATCGAGCGGCTGGCCCAGAAACTCCCACGCGCCGGCCCGATACGCCTCGAGACGCTGCGTGCGGCCGGACGGTCCGGAAGTGGTGATGATGATCGGGGTGGTGGCGCTGAAACGGGGATCGCTGCGGAGAGACCGGCATACCTCGAAACCGTGCATGTCCGGCATCTGCGCGTCGAGGATGATGAGGTCGGGATGGGCCGTCCGGGCTCGATCCAGAGCCTGCTGACCGGTGTAGGCCCGGATCACCGAGTACCCGTTCGGACCGAGAATGCTCTCGAGCGACCGCGCCGACCATTCCTGGTCGTTCGCGATCAGGACGAGCGGTGGGACCGGAGCCTTCTCGCGATTGGCCATGCACTCACGCGGTGAAGTTCAGATAGGGTCGCTGGTCACCGACGGAGCCGGCGACCGGGCCCGAACAGCAGGAGTCGTGCACCGATCGGGTTACAGCTTATCTACTTGTTCTACAATTACTTATGTGATTTTGGCGACCTTGAAGGCCCGCGACCGGGGAGGTCGCGCCACAGATTGGACGCCACGCATGGGCCCCAGGGTAGTGTTGCGTCGCCCCCGCCGATGCTGTGGGGACGAGTCAACGACCATTGGGTGCGGTGGCGTCGCAACGGGTGGCATGCCATGTTCCAAGCCGCCATAGCCAAAGTACTTAGAGGGGGCTGTCTCGTCCATACCGCACTTGGGCGGCAAGGCCGCGGAAACGGCGTCATACTTGATACGAGAGCAGCCAGGAGCAACCCCGGCAACCCGAGTGGGGGTCAAGCAATGCATTCGAAGCGTACAATACCGCCGATCAACACGGCGTCGGGCGACGAGGCCGACCGTCAGGCCGCGCGACCCGGCCTTTCCGGCGAGCTCGGCTCGGCCCTGATGGAATTTGCGCGACGCCTGGCCAATTTCGGCCTCGGCGAGATGGACGGCCCGATCCTGGACGAGTTCGTCGAGCGGCGGCGCCAGCCCCGCCTGCTGCGCTGAACGCGGGTGCCGCGCCCCTCGTGTGGGCACCCTGCGACGACCGGAGTGTGACTTGCATCACCGGGGGCGCCTATCGGACCCCTAACGCGCTGGCACGTAATGAGCTACGTTTGCAGCCGCCAGCGGAGCCAAACTTGCAGCGGCGGGCCCCTTCGGGCTGCCTGCAGCCGTCGTCCTGAACCCGTTCCCCGGATCGTTCTGCTAATGCTCAAGCGCCTTCGCCCGATCGCGATTCTCTGCTCGCTCGCTCTGAGCGCGACCGCCGTCCGGGCGCAGGAGCCCGCGCCCGACGCCAAACGGGTGGAGGCCACCCGGGAGTACCTCCAGTCACTCCTGACCAATCCCAAGCTGACGGCCGAGGAGCGCCGCGCGGTCGAGACCCGGCTTCGTGAGGGCGATTTCCAGCCCGGCGACCGGATCCGGCTCGTGGTGCTCGGTGATACGGCGCTGTCCGATACCTTCACCGTCCGGCCGGGCAGGATCCTGCAGCTGCCGAATATTCCGGACATTGCGCTCCAGGGCGTCCTGCGCTCGGAGTTCCAGCCGTTCATCAAGACGAAGCTCACACAGTACCTGCGCGACCCGCAGGTGACGGCGACGCCACTGGTGCGGCTCGCGGTCGTCGGGTCGGTGAACCGGCCCGGCTTCTACGTCGTTCCGGCCACCACGCTGGCGAGCGACGTGGTGATGGCCGCCGGCGGCCCCAGCGGCCAGGCGGACATCGCCAAGGCGACGGTGCGCCGCGGCTCGGTGCCCGTGATCGATGCGAAGCAGATGCGCCAGGCGTTCGCCGACGGCGTCTCAATTGACCAGTTGAACCTTCACAGCGGCGACGAATTCGTGATCGGCGAGAAGAGCGGTGGCATCAAAGATGCCCTCCGTACCGCCGGTCTCGTCTCGGGGATCATCCTGGGCCTCTTCGCCCTGACGCGAATCTGAGCACTGAAATGGGAATTGCCATGTCCGGGCTGCATGACAGCCAGTCCACGAGGGCCATCGGGCCGCGACTCGACGGTACCGCGCCGCCCCGAGCGGAGCGCCGGAGCCGGCCCTCGATCGAGGCACCGGTGATCGTGGCGACGCAGACCGACGCCGATCGCCTTCGGCACGTCGTCAACGTCGTGCTGGCGACGATCGCGCTGATCCTCGTCCTCCCGGTGATGCTGCTGATCGCCATCGTCATCAAGCTCACCTCGCGCGGGCCGGTCTTCTATACCCAGGTGCGGGTCGGCCTGGACCGCCGCGGCAATCCGCTCAATGCGAGCAATCACCGTCGCACCCAGGACATCGGGGGGGCGCCGTTCCGGATCTACAAGTTCCGCACGATGTGCGTCGATGCCGAGAACGGCACCGGCGCGGTATGGGCCACGAAGAAGGACCCCCGGATCACGCTGGTGGGCGGCTTCCTTCGCCAGTACCGACTCGACGAGCTGCCCCAGCTGATCAACGTCATCCGGGGCGAAATGAACATCGTGGGTCCCCGCCCCGAGCGGCCGACGATCTTCGCCGAACTGCGGGAGACGATCCGGGAGTACCCGCTTCGCCAGCGCGCGAAGCCGGGCATCACCGGGCTTGCCCAGATCAACCACCACTACGACTCGTGTCTCGAGGACGTGCAGAAGAAGGTCCAGTACGACCTCGAGTATCTCCGGAAGCAGGGCGTGGCCGAAGACCTCAAGATCATGCTCAAGACGATTCCGGTGATTCTCTTCCGCCGCGGCGGCTGGTGACCGCCATCGCCACCCGCGCGCGCGTGGATGTCGCGCCGCGGGACGTGGCGCCGCTGCTGGTTGCCGCCGCCGCCTTCCTCATCCTCTTCGCCAATCCGCTCCGCCTCCTCGCCATCGACTGGTGGACGGATCCGGATGCGGGCCACGGCCTCCTGCTCGCGCCGCTCGCCCTCTGGCTGGCCTGGCGGAGCGGTCTCGTGGCGGAGCGGCGCCCGCAGCGGCTGCTCGGCTCGATCCTGCTCGGGGGCTCGGTCCTCCTGCGCTATCTCGCCGGCCTGGCCGCCGAGATGTTCACGATGCGCCTGTCGGTCGTGGGAGCGGTGGTCGGCATCCTGCTCTTCGTCTACGGCTGGCGCCAGATCCTGCGCTGGTGGCTGCCCATCACGCTCTTCACGCTCTCCATCCCGCTGCCGGCGATCATCACCAACACGATCGCGCTGCCGCTCCAGTTCAAGGCGTCGCAGCTGGGTGCGTCGCTGCTCGAGTCGCGCCATGTGCCGGTACGCCTGTCGGGCAACGTGATCATGCTCCCGGGCGGCCATCGGCTCTTCGTGACCGAGGCCTGCAGCGGTCTCCGCTCCCTCACGGCGCTGCTCAGTCTCGGCGTCCTGATCGGCGGGCTCTGGCTCAAGTACCCGGTCACACGCGTCGTCCTGCTGGCGCTCGCGATTCCAGTCGCCGTGCTCATCAACGGCGTGCGTGTCTTCCTGACGGGATTCCTCGTCTTCTTCGTGAGCCCGGCGCTGGGTGAGGGCTTCATGCACGTAACCGAGGGCTGGCTGATGTTCATCGTGGCGTTCGGTCTGCTCGGGCTGCTCGCCTGGGTGGCGGGGCGGCTCGAGGCGATGTACGCGGAGCGGAGGGTCGCACATGCGTGAGGATCTCAACCGCTGGGTTCCTGCCGGAATCCTGAGCGTCGGCTGCCTGCTGCTCCTCAGCGTGCAGCGCCAGTACACAGCGGAGCTCCGCGGCCCGCTGGCCGGTATCGAGACCCATTTCGACGGCTTCACCAGCGCCGACGGGAAGATCGACCCCGAGGAACAGCGGGTCGCCGGCATGTCGCACTACCTGTATCGCATCTTCGAGCGGCCGGCGACGAGCGACGCGTTCAGCGTCTACGTGGGCTACTACGAGCAGCAGACGCAGGGGCGCACCATCCACTCTCCCAAGAACTGTCTGCCGGGGGCGGGCTGGGACGCGCTCAGCTCCGAGCGGCGGACGATTCAGACGGCGAACGG
>JBLMWC010000087.1:0-30823 GCA_050257015.1 Bacillota bacterium
CCGCCCGTACCACTCGGATCGAAGACCCTCGGCCTCCTGGCCTATCTCGCCCTGGAGCCGGGGCCGCATTCCCGCGAGTCGCTCGCCACCCTTCTCTGGAGCGACTCGGGGGATGAGGACGCCCGTGCCTCCCTCCGCCAGGCACTGCGGCAGCTCCGCCTGGCGTTCGGGGACGCGATTGCAGCGGACCGCCAGTTCGTGCGGCTCGCCGCCCCGCTCGAGTGCGATGCGCTCGCCTTCCTGGCGGCAGCCCGCCACGACGCGCGCGCCGCCGCCTCCTTCGATGTCACCCGCTTTCTCAGCGGCGTGACCTTCCGCCAGGCCCCGCGATTCGACGAGTGGGCCACCGCCACTCGCGACCGGCTGGTCCGGCTCTCCATCGATGCACTCCGCGACGAGGCCCGAAACGCCGTCGGCCGATCGCGCTGGCGCGACGCGCTCGAGATGGCCGAGCGCTGGCTGGTGGCCGATCCCCTCTCGGAAGAGGCGATGGGCGTGGCGATCGAAGCCGAGTACTGCATGCGCGGCCGGGCGGCAGCGCTCCGACGCTACGCCAGCTTCCGCGACGCGCTTCGCCGTGAGGTGGGCGCGCCGCCCGGCCCCGACCTGGCCGAGCTGGCGGACCGCATCGAGCGCTCTCCCGAGCAGCTGCCCGCCACGGCCGGCGAGGCGCCGGCCTCGGTCTCGTTCCGCACCGACCTCGTGGGCAGGGAGACCCAGTGGAGCGCGATGCTCGAGGCCTGGCACGCTGTCGGACGACACGGACTGGAAGTGATCGTGCTCGAGGGCGAGGCGGGAATGGGCAAGACGCGCCTGGCGGAGGACTTCATCAAGTCGGCGTTGTCTCGCGGGGCGACGGTGCTCGGCGCCGCCGCCTACGAGCCGGCGGCGGGACCCGCGTTCGGTGCGATGGCCGCCGCTCTCCGGGGCACGCTCGCGGCGCCGGGGCTCGGCGGCGCCGATCCCGAATGGCTCGCGGAGGTCTCGCGGCTCCTGCCGGAGCTGCGCCACCGCTTTCCCGGCCTTCCCGCACCCGCCACGTCACCGGCCGGCATGGAGCGATGGCGCCTCTTCGAGGGGGTCTCCCAGCTCCTGCTCGCACTGGCCGCCGAGCGACGCGTGGTGCTCTTCGTGGACGATCTCCAGTGGTGCGACGCCGAGAGCTGTGCGCTCCTGCAGTTCCTCGTCCGGCGGCTCGACGACGCGCCGGTCCTTCTGCTCGCGACGGTCACGTCGGGCGAGCTTGAGTCCGATACCCCGCCCCAGCGGCTCGCGCAGAGTCTCTCCGCGCATCCGCGCGCCCGGCGCCTGGTGCTCGCCCCGCTGACCGAGGACGAGGTGTGGCAGCTGATCCGGCGAATGGGCAACATCCGCGCGCCGGCGGGCGGACGGCGGTTTGCCCGGCGGCTGCACGATGTGAGCGACGGGAATCCGTTCCAGGTCATCGAGATCACGAAGATGCTCTTCACCGAAGGGCTGCTTGGCGCGACGCCGGTCTCGCGTGAGTGGGTGCTGCCGGCGACGCGGGCTTCGGGCGGATTCGCCCGGGTGGACATTCCCCGCTCGGTCCGCGACGCGATCGGCATGCGGATCTCCCGGCTGCCCGACGAACTGCGCCAGCTCCTCGCGTCGATCGCCGTCGCGGCCCGTCCGGTGGGTGCCGACGTGCTTGCGCATGTCCACGGCTCGTCACGCCTTCGCGTGGCGGCACTCGCCGAAGCGTTGATGGAGCGGCACCTGGTCGACGATCAGCACGGTCGTTACCGGATGGCGCACCCGCTGCTCGGTCAGGCCGTGCGCTCGAGTCTCAGCGCGGCGCGGCTGCGGGAGCTCCACCGCGCGCTGTCACTCGCGCTCGAGGCAGCGGCGAGCCCGGGCCGGCTCGAGGCGCGGGCGAGCGACATCGCCTGGCACGCGGAGCGCGGCGGCGAGCCGGCGCGCGCCTACCGCTTCGCGCTGATGGCGAGCGATGCCGCGACGGCGGAGCTCGCGTTCGAGGAGGCGTCGTCGTGCCTGGAGCTCGCGCGGCGCGCCATGCCCGAAGCTGCCGCCGAAATCGAGCAGCGATCGAAGGCGCTGGCGGAGCGGGCAGGGTGGTCGGTAGCACCGGCGCTGCCGGCGGCCGATCCGAATGTCCCGCCCATCGGCGAGGAAGATCTCGATCTGAGAGTGGAAGGGGCGCCGCACTGAGGAGTCCTGCATACCCGGGGCGGGACTCGAACCCGCATGGGCTTTCGCCCGAGGGATTTTAAGTCCCTCGCGTCTAACCAGTTTCGCCACCCGGGCCCGTAGCCTGAATATATCGTGTCAATCCGGGATGGCGTCCCGCCGCACCCCGGCGGCGGCGCGGGTGGGCCACGCGACAGGCGCCGATCCGAACCGTTCGGCAAAGTCCCGGCGAATCCCCCTCACCACCGCGCGCTCCCGATCCTCCGGGGCGAGCATCAGCACCGCCCCGCCCCACCCGGCCCCGGTGAGCCGCGCGCCGTGCGCACCGCGCCGCATCGCCGAATCCACGATGAAATCGGCTTCCCCGCAGCTCGACTCGTACTCGTCCCGCAGCGACGCGTGGCCGGCGACCAGCAACGCCCCGAGTCGCGGAAGGTCGCCTGCCCCGAGCGCCCGCACCGCCTCGTGAACCCGTGCCGTCTCCGTCACGACATGCCGCACGCGACGAGCGAGCGGCTCCTCGAGCAGTCGCTCTGCCTCCGGCAGCTCCGCCATCGGCACCTCCGCCACGAAGCCGAGTCCGGGCCAGCGCCGCTGCAGAACTGTGAGCGCCGCCTCGCATTCGCGGCGGCGCTCGTTCAACGCCCCGCCGGTGAGCTTGTGGGAGACGCCCGTCTCGATGAGCCAGATGCGCCCCGGCATCGGCACCCGGGTGAGCCGACCCGATCCGGTCTCGAAGAGCAGCGCGGTGCCCCGTTTCCCGTACACCGCGATCGTCTGGTCCATCCGCCCGCCTCGCACACCTACCTGCTCGTGCTCGGCCTTCGAGGCGACGTCCACGAGCGTCGCCGCGTCCAGTCTCCGGCCGGCGAGCGCGCTGAGGGCGCGCGCGGTCGCCACGGTGAGCGCCGCCGATGACGAGAGTCCCGCGCCGATCGGAACGGCGCTCGCCACCGCGATGCGCGCGCCGGCCGGAGCGGCGCCGACGGCGCGCAGCTCACGCGCGACTCCGATCAGGTAGCCGGTCCACTCGTGCGGCAGGGAGTCCTCGATCAGGACCGTGTGCACCTCGCCATCGACGGTGGAAACCATCTCCCACCGATCGGAGGGACCCGCGACCACGCTCGTCCGCCGCTCCAGCGCGACCGGGAGGACGGGGCCACCGTTGTAGTCGGTGTGCTCGCCGATGAGGTTCACGCGGCCGGGAGCCGATGCCGCGACCACGGGTGCGGTGCCGAACGAATCGCGGAAGAGCCGGGCGGCGAGCGGGGTGGGAAAGATCCGCGTCACTGACAGTCACCGTTGCTGAAAGAAGAGGAGAGGACGGCACTCCGGGGCGGGCGGAGCGGCGCGCGCGCCTGTCCACCTGAGGGACGTCGCGGTCCCGCTCAAGGGACATCATCCGCTCGTGATCGCCCCCAGAGCCACCTGAAGGTGGCACCGGGGTTGCTTCGGCAGGGGGGACCCTGTGCGCCCGTCCCGGGCGATCGACCCTGAGCCCGTTCAGTCGGGAGGTACATGATGAAGATCACATACCTGTTTGCGATCGGCACCGCCGCGCTCCTCGCCGCCGCATGCGGCCGAGGCCAGCCGAGTCCCGATGACGCCGCCACACGCGACCTGCAGCTTGCTCCGGCCGCCCCGTACAACCAGTTCGCCAGCCCCGAGGAGCTGGGCTACCAGCCGGCTCCGGGCGCCGCATCCCAGCCCGGACCAGTCTACCGGACCGCGCGTCCCGTTGCCACGCGCACCGTTCAGCGCTCGTCGGGCGCGGTCTACCGTGCCCCGCGGAAGGTGACGCACAGCAGGCGTGACGCCGCGATCGGCGCCGCGGCTGGCGCCGTGACCGGCGCCGTCATCGGACGGAGCGTGAAGGGCGCGGTGATCGGCGCGGCCGCCGGCGGCGTGCTCGGCGCAGTTGTTGGCGCCACGGTGGATGTCGATCATCGCTGACGCTGAACTTTCATCCCGACACACCAGCGGCCACGGATCACCGTGGCCGCTGGCGCATTCATCCCCGGCTCAGGCGCGCCGGCTCGACGGCTCTCCGAGGAGCGCCTGCGCATGGCGGCGCGCCGCCTCACCCTCGCTGTCGCCCAGCATGCGCGCGATCTCGAGCACGCGATCCTCCCCGTGAATCACCCCGACGTCGCTCGTGGCCATCCCGCCCCGTGCCTCCTTCGAGACGACGAGGTGCTGATCGGCCCGGGCGGCGATCTGCGGGAGATGGGTGATGACCAGCACCTGATGCCGCTCGGCGACTTCGGCCAGGGCAGCGCCGACCTGCGCGCCGACTTCGCCACCGATCCCCTGGTCGACCTCGTCGAAGACGAGCGTCTGCACCGCGTCGTGTCGCGCGAGCACGACCTTGAGCGCCAGCATCAGCCGGGAGAGCTCGCCGCCCGACGCGACACGAGCGAGCGGCTTCGCATCGAGGCCCACGTTCAGCCGGACGGTGAACTGCACCGACTCTGCGCCGATGGCTGACGGCTCCTCCAGCGGCGAGAGTGCCACGGCGAGTTTCCCGCCCGGCAGGCCGAGCTGGGGCAGCAGACGGTTCACGGCGCGGGCCATCCGCTCGGCGGCGGCGTGCCGTTTGGTGGAGAGTGCCGCGGCCGCGCCCGTCAGCGCCGCTTCCGCGGCCGCACGGCGGGCGGCGAGGGCGCGGAGATCGAGCTCCGCCGTATCGAGCAGATCGAGCTCGGCCGCCGCCTCGTTGCGGGTCGCGAGCACCGCGTCGATGCCGGCGCCGTGCTTCTGCATCAGCCGGTACAGCACATCGCGGCGACGCTCGACCTCCGCGAGCCGGGCCGGATCTTCCTGGACCTCGGCGGCGTAATCGGTGGCGAGCCGCGCGAGCTCGGAAAGGTTGGCGTACGCAGTGTCGAGCATCTCCCGCCAGCCGGAGACGGCGGGGTCGGCCTTCTCGAGCGCCGCCAGGGCACGGTCCGCGGCCGCTACCGCCCGCAGCGCGTCGGCCTCGCCACCCTCGAGCGCCTCCGCGATCCGTAGTGCATGCTCACCCAGCGTCCCGGCCTGGGTCAGCCGCCGAGCCTCGACCTGCAGGGCCTCGTCCTCGCCCGGCTTGAGCCGCGCGTCATCGATCTCGCGGACGACATGCCGCAGGTAGTCGGCACGGCGGCGCACCTCGTCCCGCCGCGCGATCAAGGCCGCCTCTTCCGCGCGCAAGTCGGCGAGCGCGTCGAACGCCGCCGCCACGGCGGCACGATCGGGCTCGGCGTCGGCAAATGCGTCGAGGATGTCGCGCTGGGCGTCGGCGTGCAGCAGCGACTGGGTCTCGTGCTGCCCGTGCAGGTCCACGAGGAGCGCGCCGAGCCGGCTCAGGACGGCGGCGGTGGTCGGGCTGCCGTTGACCCAGGCGCGGGAGCGCCCTTCCGCGGAGATCTCGCGGCGCACGATCACGCGCTGGTCCTCGACATCGAGGCCGAGGGCCTCGACCCCGCGACGCGTCACCGCATCGAGTCCCTCGAACGCCCCCTCGACGATCGCCTTCCCCGCCCCCGGACGCACGCTGCCGCTGTCGGCGCGCTCGCCGAGCAGCAGGGCGAGCGCATCCACCAGCATCGACTTGCCAGCGCCGGTCTCGCCGGTGAGCACGTTGAGGCCGCGGCCGAGGTGGAGGGTGACGTCGGCGATCGTGGCCAGGTCGCGCACCCGCAGCTCGGCGATCACCGCACCGCCTCGCGGCCCGAGAGGTCGCCCCAGTGCAGCTTCTGCCGCATCCGCGTAAACCACCCTTCGCGGCCAAGCCGCACGAGGCAGACGCGGTAGGGCGCGCAGCCGACCTCGATCCAGTCGCCGCGGAGGAGCTCGATGCCGGTCTGCCCGTCGAACGACACCAGCACGTCCTCCGCCCACTCCGCCATCGGCGAGACGACGATCCTGGCTGCCGACGAGACGACGAGAGGGCGCACCGCGAGGGTGTGCGCGCAGATCGGCGTCACCACCATCGCGGCGACACCGGGGGCCACGATCGGTCCGCCCGCGCTCAGCGAGTAGGCGGTCGAGCCCGTCGGGGTCGCGATGATGAGGCCGTCGGAGCTGTACGGCCCCACCTCCTGGCCGTCGATCGACACGTTGATGCGGACCACGCGGGCCACGCCACCCCGGTGCAGGGCGACGTCGTTGAGCGCGTGGTGGTGCGACCGCACGGCTCCGTCGGCCCCGACGATCGCGCCCTGCAGGGCGCCGAGCGACTCGGTGGCGTATTCGCCGGCGACGAGCGCGTCGAGTGCCGCGGGCAACGCATCTCTGGTGGTGGTCGTGAGGAAGCCGACGCGCCCGAGATTGACGCCGAGGATCGGGACTTCCGCGCCGTGCAGCAGGCGCGCGCCGCGGAGGAGCGTCCCGTCGCCGCCGAAGGTCAGCAGCGCGTCGAGTGTGAGCGGATCGAACTCGGGAACGGGTCGCTGCCAGAAGGGGGCCAGGCGGGGCTCCGAGAAAAGCGAGAGCCCGCGGGCGGGTGCCTCGCGGGCCAGCTCGGCCAGGACGGTGCCGAGATCGCCATACCGCGGATTGCCGACGACGCCGACGTTCATCGCGGCTCGAGCGACTCCTCGTGATGAAGGGCGGCGATGCGCCGCGCGATTCCCCCGGCGGTAAGGCCGAATGTCTCCAGCTGCTCCGCGCGGGGGGCCTGGTCGATGAAGCGATCGGGAACACCGAGGGCGATGACCCGCACCTCCGGATTCGTCGTCTGCATGCGTTCGGCGAGGTACGCGCCGAACCCATTGACGATCGTTCCCTCCTCGACGGTGACGAACGTCGAGTGGTCGCGCGTCAGGCTCTCGAGCATCGTCGCATCCACCGGCTTCATGAAGCGGCAGTTCACGACGGTGCAGTCGAGGCCCTCGGCGGCGAGCATGCGCGCGGCTTCCACGGCGGGCAGCACCATCGTCCCGACCGCGAGGATCGCGACGTCGCGGCCGCTCCGCAGCCGCTCCCAGGTTCCGTACGGGACGGCCGGAATCTCGGCGACCGGCCGCGGCGGCGCGGGGGCCTTGTCCCGCGGGTAGCGCAGGCAGAACGGCCCGCTCCGGTGGCCCAGCGCGGTGCGCAGAAGGCCGGTGAGCTCGTCGGCGTCCTTCGGCGCGGCCACCGTCATCTCCGGCACCGCGAGCATGTAGGCGATGTCGTAGAGGCCCATGTGGGTCTGTCCGTCCTCGCCGACGAGTCCCGCGCGGTCCATGCAGAAAACGACGGGCAGATGCTGGACCGCCACGTCGTGGATGATGTTGTCGTAGGCGCGCTGGAGAAACGTCGAATAGATCGCGCAGACCGGCCGGATCCCCTGCGTCGCGAGCCCCGCCGAAAAGGTGACGGCGTGGCCTTCGGCGATGCCGACGTCGAAGAAGCGCTCCGGCCACGCCTTCTGAAAGACGTTCGTGCCGGTGCCCGAGGGCATGGCCGCGGTCACCACCACCAGCTCCGGGTTCTCGGCGGCAAGGCCGGTGATGGCGTCGCCGAAGACCTGGGTCCAGGTAGGTGGACCGCTTGCCTGCTTCCGCGCTTCGCCGGTCACCGGATCGTAGGCGGCGAGACCGTGCCACTTCTCCTGATTCGACTCGGCGAAGCCGAAGCCCTTCCCCTTCTGCGTGATCACGTGCACCAGCCGGGGGCCACTCATCCCGCCGACGAACTTCAGCGTTTCGCCGAGCTTCGCGAGATCGTGGCCGTCGATCGGGCCGAAGTACCGGAAGCCGAGCTCCTCGAACAGCATCCCGGGAGAGAAGAGGTTCTTGACGCTCTCCTCCACGTTCCGCGCGAAGTCGACCACCCGCTCGCCGAAGACGTCGGCGAGCTTCAGCGTGACGCCCTTGACCGCCTCGCGGACCCGGTTGGTCTTCGGATTCGCCACGATGCCGCCCAGCATCTTGCTCACGGCGCCGACGTTGGGCGAGATCGACATCCCGTTGTCATTGAGGACGACGATCAGATCGCGATCGGTATGCCCGGCGTTGTTGAGCGCCTCGTAGGAGAGCCCGCAGGTGAGAGCGCCGTCACCCAGGACCGCGATGACCTCGTGCGACTCGCCCCTGAGGTCACGCGCGGTGGCCATGCCGAGCGCCGCGGAGACCGCGGTCCCGGCATGGCCGGCGCCGAACTGGTCGTGGTCGCTCTCGGTGCGCTTCAGAAAGCCGGAGATGCCGCCGGTCTGCCGGAGCGAGGGAAAGGTGTCGTTGCGGCCGGTGAGCAGCTTCCAGGCGTAGGCCTGGTGACCCACGTCCCAGACGACCTTGTCGGTCGGCGAGTTGAACTCGTAGAGCAGCGCGATGGCCAGCTCGACGACGCCAAGGCTCGCGCCGATATGGCCACCGGTGATGGAGCAGCAGTCGATCAGCCGCGCACGGATCTCCTCCGCGAGCTGCGGCAGCTGCTCGCGGCGGAGGCGCTTCAAGTCATCGGGGCCGTGGATGCCCTCAAGCAGCGTCATGACTGGTCCGGTCTGAATGATCACGAGCTCCGTGTGACAATATAATTGGCCAATGCGGCGAGCGACGGCAGCGCGCAGCGCGTGCCGCCGAGCCGCGACACCGCACGCGCGGCGAGCCGCTCGGCCTCGGCCCGCGCCTGCTCCACCCCCAGGATCTGCACGTAGGTGGACTTGCCCAGCGCGGTGTCGCGGCCTGCCGTCTTTCCCAGCGCCTCGCTCGTCCCGGTGGCATCCAGCACGTCATCGGCAATCTGGAACGCCACGCCGATGTCCTCCCCGAATGCCGCCAGCGCCGCAATCTCGGCATCGGGCGCGGAGGCAGCCAGCCCGCCGAGTACGCAGGACGCGCGGATGAGTGCGCCGGTCTTGCCCCGATGCACCGCGACCAGCTCGGGCAGGTCGAGCCGCCGGCCCTCAGCCTCGAGATCGAGCCACTGTCCGCCCACCATTCCCTCGACGCCTCCCGCCTGGAACAGCTCCGCCGCCATCCGCCCGAGAGCAACAGCGGGGAGTCCGAGCGCGCCGACGGCCTCGCTCAGCACCTCGGCGGCGACGGGAACGAGCAGAAATCCGACGCGGGTTGCGGTGGGGAGATCGAAGGCGCGGTGGGTCGTGGCGCGGCCGCGCCGAAGGTCGTCGTCGTCCATGCAGGGGAGATCGTCGTGCACGAGGGAATAGGTGTGCACCGTCTCGACCGCCGCCGCCACGCCGTCGATCTCGCTGGACTCTCCCCCGACTGCGCGATAGGCCGAGAGGACGAGGGCGGCGCGGACCCGCTTGCCGGGGCTCTCGAGCGCGTAGGCGAGGGCGGCACCGTCGCGGCCGCCGACCCGATCCTCCAGCCGACGCGCCCAGTTCGCCAGCCGCGCGTCGGTCCGAGTGCGCGCCTCCGCCAGGAGCGAGGCCGCGGCGGCACTCGCCGGCGCGTCAGACGTCGAGGTCACCCGTCATCAGCTCGCCGCCCGCCCCCTCGAGTACCGACTGCACCTTGAGCTCCGCCTGCGCCAACCGTTCGCGCGCCGCGCGGAGCCGGCGCACACCGTCCTCAAACAGCGTGAGCGCGTCGTCGAGATCGACGTCGTCGGCCTCGAGCCGGCGGACGATGGCCTCCAGCTCCTCGAGCTCGTCGGCCAGCGAGGTCGCGCCGGCTTCCTTCCCTGGTCGAGTCATTCGGCATCCTCCACGCGCGCCGCGATGCTGCCATCCGACACGCGAAGGTCAAATCGCTCGCCCGGCAGGAAATCAGCGCGTCGCTTCAACACGCGGCCGTCGGGCGCGGTGGGCATGGCATAACCTCGCGCGAGCACGCGAAGCGGGCTCAACGCGTCGAGCTGGGCCGCTGACCGGTCGAGGCGGTTCCGCCGACGGTCGATCGTCTGCCCGATGGCGCCGGAGAGCCGGTCGGCGGTGCGCTCGAGTCGTTCGGCAGCGAGGCTCGTCCGGCGGGACAGGCCGCTCGCCAGACGCGACGCGAGGCTCTGAACCTGGCGCTCCACGTCGCGCAGATCGGGCACCGCCGCCTCCGCCGCCGCGGAGGGGGTCGCCGCCCGGAGGTCGGCGACGAAGTCGGTCAGCGCGACGTCGGTCTCGTGTCCGACGGCGGAGATCGTCGGCACGCGCACCGCGGCCAGCGCACGGCACACCGATTCGCTGTTGAACACGGCGAGGTCCTCGCGCGCCCCCCCGCCTCGCCCGACGATGCAGACGTCCACACCGGTCAGCCGATTGACCACGCCCAGCGCACGCACCAGCTCCGCCTCGGCGCCGTCCCCCTGCACACGGGCGCCGACGACGATGAGGCGGCTGCAGGGCCAGCGGCGGCGGATGACGATGGTCACGTCGCGGAGCGCAGCACCGTCGAGACTGGTCACGACGGCGACGCATCGCGCGAACGCCGGCAGTGGCCGCTTGCGCGCGATGTCGAAGAGCCCATCGCGCTCGAGCGCCGCCTTCACCCGCTCGAGCTCCTGCTGCTGCGCGCCGACGGCGCTGGTAGGGATGATCGCCGTCGCGATGAGGCGGAATTCCCCCTTCTCCTCCCACATGCCGGGGGTGCCGAGGACATAGACCTCGGTTCCATCGGCGGGAGGGCGCCCCGCCTTGAGCGCCTGCTGCTTCCACATGCAGCAGCGGACCTGGCTCTTCGCGTCACGCAGCGTGAAATACCAGTGGCCGCTCGACCACGCCTTGCACTGGATGATCTCACCCCGCACCCAGACGGCGCCGAGGTCGCGCTCGATGAGGCGCTTCACGGCGGACGTGACCTGGGAGACGGACCAGACGTCGTCGGTCGGAACGGGAAGCGGGGACCGCAGGATGGCTGTCATGAGAACACGCGGAGGCAAACGCTAGCTGGCGTCGGCCTGCTCCATGGCCTGAAGAGTGTTGCGAAGCAGCATGGCGATCGTCATCGGCCCGACCCCACCGGGCACCGGAGTGATGGCGGACGCGATCTCGGAGACCGGTCCGAAGGCGACGTCGCCGGCGAGGCGATATCCCTTCGGGTTCGTCGGGTCGTCCACCCGGTTGATGCCGACGTCGATGACGACCGCACCCCGCCGCACCATGTCGGCGGTGACGAACTCGGCCTTGCCGATGGCTACGATCAGAATGTCGGCCTGGCGGGTGATGGACGGCAGGTCGCGCGAGCGCGAGTGGCAGACGGTGACGGTGGCGTTCCCGCCGGGTCCGTCCTGCATGAGCAGGTTGGCCATCGGGCGGCCCACGATGGTCGAGCGGCCGACGATGACGGCGTGCGCGCCCTTGGTTTCGATCCCCGAGCGAATGAGCATCTGCTGGACGCCGTATGGGGTCGCCGGCCGGAACGCCGTCGGATCGCCGAGCACGAGCTTGCCGACGTTGACGGGATGAAAGCCATCGACATCCTTGGCGGGATCGATCCGGCGGAGCACGGTATCCGTGCGGATATTCTTCGGGACGGGAAGCTGCACCAGCATCCCGTGGATCGCGGGGTCGGCGTTCAGCCGGTCGATGACCGCCAGCAGCTCGGCCTCGCTCGCCTCACGGGGGAGGCGAATCGTCTCCGAGTGCATCCCCGCTTCGGCGCAGGCCTTTCCCTTCGATCGAACGTAGACCTGGCTCGCCGGGTCCTCGCCCACCAGCACGACCGCGAGCCCGGGAACGCGCCCGCGCGCCGCGAGCTCGGCCACCCGGGCGGCGACCTCGGCCCTGATCTCACGGCCGATGGCCGCGCCGTCGAGAATGCGCGCGCTCACCGGGCGACGTCCACCGCGCGGGTCTCCCGAATGACCACGACCCGGATCTGGCCGGGATACTGAAGCTCGTTCTCGATCTTCCGGGCGATGGTGTCCGAGAGCTGGGTAGCGCCGGCATCGTCGACCTCCGTCGGCGTCACGATGACACGAATCTCACGGCCCGCCTGAATGACATTGCTCTTCTCGACGCCGGCGAACCCGTTCGCGATCTCCTCGAGCCGGGTAAGCCGCTTCACGTAGCTCTCGAACGCCTCGCGCCGGGCACCGGGCCGGGCCCCGCTGATGGCGTCGGCGGCCTGCACCAGCACCGACTCCGCGCTCTCGTGCGGCACGTCGTCGTGATGCGCCTCGATGCAGTTGATCACCGCCGCGCTCTCGCCGTACTTCCGCGCCATCTCCACGCCCAGCTCGACGTGCGTCCCCTCGTGATCGTGCGTGAGCACCTTCCCCACGTCGTGCAGCAGCCCGCCGCGCTTGGCCAGCGCCACGTCGAGGTGCAGCTCGGCGGCCATCATGCCGGCGAGCCAGGACACCTCCTTCGAGTGGTCGAAGATGTTCTGGCCGTACGAAGTGCGATACCGCATGCGGCCGATCAGCCGGATCAGCTCCGGATGGAGGCCGTTCACTCCGGTCTCGAACGCGGCCTGCTCACCCAGCTCGACGAGCTGCGCTTCCAGCTCCTTCTGCGACTTGGCGACCAGCTCCTCGATGCGGCCCGGATGGATCCGTCCGTCCACGATGAGCGCTTCGAGCGAGCGGCGGGCCACCTCACGCCGAATCGGGTCGAAGCAGGAGATGACGACGGTATCCGGAGTGTCGTCGATGATCACGTCCACCCCGGTCGCGGTCTCGAAGGCGCGGATGTTCCGGCCCTCACGGCCGATGATCCGCCCCTTCATCTCGTCGTTGGGCAGCGTGACCGCGGCAACGGTCGTCTCCGCGGTGTGCTCAGCCGCGATCCGCTGGGCGGCCATCGCGACGATGCGACGCGCCTCGCGCTCGGCCCCTTTCCGCGCCTGTTCCTTGATGTCGCGGGCGAGCGCCGCCGCCTGCCCCCGGGCTTCGTCCTCGACGCGCTGGAGGATCTCGCGCTTCGCTTCCTCCGCCGTCAGTCCGGCGACCCGCTCGAGCCGCGTGCGCTGCTCCTGCACCAGCCGCTCGATCTCGGTCTCCCGCGTCCGGAGCGCGAGCTCCCGCTGCGCCACCGTCTCCTCACGCCGTTCGAAGCCGCGGCTCCGGGTCTCCACTTCCTCGAGCTTGCGGTCGAGCGCGCGGCCCCGATCCTCGATCCGCCGCTCCAGCCGCTCGAATTCCTCGCGCCGACGGGCCAGCTCGCGGTCGGCATCCTCACGGAGCTTGATCGCCTCCATCTTGGCGGCGAGCGCGGCCGTCGCCCGCGAAGACTCGGCCTCCCGCACCGCTTCCCCGCGCAGGCGGTCCGCCTCGCTCTGCGCCGAGGCGAGAATGCCGCTGGCGGAGCGGCGCTGGCTCCGCGTATACAGCAGGATGAAGCCGAGGGCGACGGCGAGGCCGGCGGAGAGTCCGGCGATGAGCGCGAGGACGGTGTCGCTCATTCGGCTGCAGCTGCGGCGCGCGACCCGCGCTTGGCGGGCGGCAGGAGCCGCGCGACCTCCTCCGCGGCGGCGCTCAGGCGCGCCGCGATCTCGCGATCGCCGCGCCGGGCCTGGAAGAGCTCGTCGGTGATCGCCAGCGCGGCGAGGATCGCCGCCTTGTGCGACTCGACCATCGGGAGCATGTCCTTCACCCGCTTGAGCGCCGCGTCGAGGTAAGCGGCGACTTCCCGCGTGTACTCCGGCGGCAGCTCGGAGCGGACGGCGTATTCCTCCCCGCCGATGACGACGCGCACGGCGTGCTTCGGCGCGGTCACGGCGCCACCTCGCTTGCCTGCTCGAGGAACGACAGGCGGCCCGCCAGGCTCTTCACCCGCTCGCGCGCGGTGTCGACGCGCTGGCGCAGCATCGCGTTCTCCGTCTCGAGCTCGATCAGGCGCTGCCGGGCCTGCCCCAGCTCGGGGCCGGCATTGCCGCCGCCGAGCGAGCGCAGCTCGTGCAGCTCCGCCTCCGCCTTGAGGGTGCGGCGGCGCCAGCCGGCCACCTCCTCGGAGAGGTTCTTGAGGAGGCGCTCGAGATCATCGACTGCCCTGAGGTCCGGGCGCTCATAGGTATAGGACACGGCCATCACTCCGGCGCCGAAGCGCTCTGGTCACGACGGTGCACGCCAAGCTCACGGCCCAGCACGGCAAGGAGCCGTGCTTCGGCCCGGTCGACTTCGGCCGTCTCGAGCGTACGATCAATGGCACGGAAGGTCAGATGGAACGTCACACTCCGCGCGCCGCCGGGCAAGTCGCCACTGCGGTATTCTCCCGTCACCCCAACCGACTCGAGCAGCGGCTCCCCGGCACCGGCCAGCTCGGTGGCGACCCGCGCGACCGGCAGCGCCTCGGGAACGAGGAGGGTCAGGTCGCGTCCGGAGGCGGGGGTGACCGGGAGCGGCCGGTAGACCGGAGTCGCGGACGGTGCCGTGCTCACCACCAGCTCGAAGCCCAGGAGCGGCGCCGCCCAGGGCGGCGAATCGGCCTCCAGCGGGCCCGCGCTCCCGGCGCGAACGGGGCCGGCGGTCGCGACGAGCGAGGAGCCGTCGGGCTCGATCACGGCGCCGGGAGTGGCCACGGCCGCGGCCCGCTCGAAGAGCCCTTTGAGGTCCCAGATATCGCAGTCGCCGCGCTCGCCATCCGTCCAGTGGGCCGGCGCGCGGGCGCCGGTCATGACGCCCGCGACGTGAAGTGCCTCGCGCGGCGGCTCGCCGGGCGGGCCGGCGTTGAAGACCGTCGCGACCTCGAACAGCCGGACGTCCCGGGTCTGGGCTGCCCAGTTGAGTTCCACCAGCCGGACGAGTCCGGGCAGCAGCCGCGCCCGCAGATGCCCCTCGGTGGTCGACAGCGGATTGAGGAGCCGGACGCTGTCCGAGCCCTGCGCGGCGGTCATCGGCAGCGTGACCGTCTCGAAGAGCCCTTCCGCAACGAGCGCACGGCGCAACCGGGCCGCCGCCGTGTAGGCAGGATCGTCCGGAAGGTTCCCCGGCCGGGTGGGGCGGAGCTCGGTCGGAACCGCGTCGTAGCCGTGGATGCGCGCCACCTCCTCGACCAGATCGATCTCGGCGGAGAGGTCGGGACGCCAGCCGGGCGCGTCGACGGCGATGCGGCCGTCGTCGGGCTTGGAGACGACGGTCGCGCCGATGGCGACGAGGCAGCGCTCGATCTCCTGCCACGGCAGCTCGACACCGAGCACCTGCGCCACGCGCGCCGGACGGAGGAAGATCCGCGGCGGATGCGACACCTGGGGCCAGAGGTCCACCGGATCCGATGCGAGCTCGCCGCCGGCGGTCAGCTGGATCAGCTCGACGCAGCGCCGCATCGCCTCGGCACCGTTCCACCGGTCCACGCCGCGCTCGAAGCGGTAGCTGGCGTCGGTACTGAGATTGAGCGCACGCCGCGCACGCCGGATGCGCGAGGGATCGAAGTACGCGCATTCGAGGAAGAGGTCGCGGGTATCGTCCGAGACTTCGGACCCGGCGCCGCCCATCACGCCGGCGACGCCGATGGCGCCTTCCGCGTCGGCGATGACCGTCATCGCGGGATCCAGCGCGCGCTCGGCGCCGTCGAGGGTGACGAGCCGCTCACCGGGCCGGGCGCGCCGCGCCATCACGGCCGCCCCACGCAGCCGCGCCAGGTCGTACGCGTGCATCGGCTGGTTCAGCTCGAGCATCACGTAGTTGGTCGCATCGACCACGTTGTTGATCGAGCGGATCCCCACCGCCGCAAGCCGCCGCGCGAGCCAGTCGGGCGACGGCGCCACGCGCACCCCTCGGAGAACGGCGCCGAGGAAGCGGGGACAACCTTCCGCGTCCTCGATCGCAACCCGCACCCCGCCGGTCGTCGCGGCCGCACCGGCGCGCGCGGGCGCCGCCATCGTACCGCCCGGCGAGCCGGGGAGCGACGGAAGCCGGAACTGCACGCCGTACGAGACCGCGAGCTCCCGGGCAATTCCCTTGTGGCCAAGGAGGTCGGGACGGTTGGGCGTGATGTCGAGGACGAGACGGGTATCCGCCAGCGGCACGGCCTGGAGCAGCGGCGTGCCCGGCGGGGCGTCGGTGGCAAGCTCCCAGAGGCCCTGATGGTCGTCGCCGAGTCCCAGCTCGCGCGCGGAGCAAAGCATCCCCTCGGAGACTTCACCGCGCAGCTTGCGCTTCTCGATGCGAAGGCCGCCGGGCAGCGTGGCACCTACCGGCGCGAAGGGATACCGCCGCCCCGCGGAGACATTGGGCGCGCCGCAGACGACATGGCGCCTGGTCCCCGAGCCGTCGTCCACGACGCAGACCCGGAGCCGATCGGCATTGGGATGCTGCACTGCCGATTCGACGAGGCCGACGACGATGTCCCGCAGCTCGGCATGGAGCGGCTCGACGGCGTCAGCCGGCGCGCCGAGGGCGCCCAGCCGGTCCGCGACTTCGGCGGGGTCGAGCGGGCGGCGGAGGAACTCCGAGAGCCAGTTGACGGAGACGTTCACGGGCGGCCTCCGGCGAGCTGTGCCAGGAAGCGCATGTCCCCTTCGTACAGCATGCGGATATCGGGCACTCCGTAGCGCAGCATCGCGATCCGGTGCGGCCCCATGCCGAACGCGAAGCCGGTATAGCGCTCCGCATCCACGCCGCAGCTCTCCAGCACGCTCGGATGCACCATGCCGCAGCCGAGGATCTCCATCCAGCCGGTGCCCTTGCACGCCGCACAGCCGCTTCCGCCGCACAGCTGGCAGCCGACGTCCATCTCCGCCGACGGCTCGGTGAACGGGAAGAACGAGGGCCGGAAGCGCACCGGCGTCGCCGGCGAGAAGAAACGCTGGGCGAAGCGGCTCAGCGTCGCCTTGAGGTCCACGAACGACACGCCGTCGTCGACCGCGAGCCCCTCGATCTGGGTGAACGCCGGCGCGTGAGACGCATCGAACGGATCGTTCCGGTACGCGAGGCCGGGAATGACGACGCGCACCGGCGGCGGCGAGTCCATCAGCGTGCGAATCTGCACCGGCGAGGTATGGGTCCGCATGAGGAGGCGGCCGCCGCGCTCGCCCTCGACCGCGGGGAGGTCGAGGTAGAGCGTGTCGTGCATGTCCATCGCGGGGTGATCGGCCGGGAAGTTGAGCGCGCCGAAGTTGAACCACTCGGTCTCCGCCTCGGGCCCGCCGGCGACGCTGAACCCGAGCTCGCGGAAGATCCCCACGATCTCGTCGATCACCTTCGTCACCGGATGCTCCGCGCCGACCCAGCGTCCCCGGCCGGGCATGGTGAGGTCCACGGCGGCCGCCTCGCGGGCGCGTCGCTCCTCCTCGAGGGCCGCGGCGCGGGCGTCGAACGCCGCCTCGAACTCCCGCTTGAGCGTGTTGACGGCGGCGCCGAAGGCCCGCTTCCCCGCGTCGTCCATCCCGGCCACCGACTTGAGCAGCCGGGTGAGCTCTCCGCCCTTCCGGCCCAGCACGGCGATCCGCTCCTGCGCCAGCTCGGCGGTGCCGAGGGCGGGGATGCGCGCGAGGCGCTCCCGCAGGATCTGGAAGCCGGGCTGCAACTCGGTCAGATGGTCGGGCACGGTCATGAGATGACGGAGCAGAGGGTGGATACGCACGGGGCTGCCCACACGCGGCGGGCAGCCCCAAACCTACATCGGCCGGACCGGTCCGGCCGCCTTCGTCAGGACTGCGCGCCCTTCGCCAGCTCGGCGATCTTCCCGAAGGCCTCGATGTCCTGGACCGCGAGATCAGCGAGCACCTTGCGGTTGATGTCGACGCCCGCGGTCTTGAGGCCCGCCATGAGGCGGCTGTAGCTCAGCCCGTGCATCCGCGCGGCGGCGTTGATGCGCGTGATCCAGAGAGCCCGGAACTCGCCCTTCTTCTTGCGGCGGTCGCGGTAGGCGTAGCGCATGCCGCGCTCGACCGTCTCCTTGGCCGCCTTGTAGAGCTTGCTCCGGCCGCCGCGTGCGCCCTTCGCGGCCTCCATGATCTTCTTCTTGCGGGCGTGGTGGGCGACGCCGTTCTTTACGCGAGGCATGAGAGTCCCTTACGCCGAGAGGAGACGGCTGACGCGAGGAAAGTCAGCCGAGCTGACGACATCGCCCTTCTTGAGGCGATTCTTCCGCTTGCGCGTCTTCTTGGTCAGAATGTGGCTGTGATTGGCGTGGAAGCGCTTCAGCGCTCCCGACCCCGTCTTCTTGAAGCGCTTCGCCGCGGCGCGCTTCGTTTTCATCTTGGGCATCGTCGCTCCTGAGAGTTCGGGCCGGTCGGTTACCGCGGCCCCAGCACCATCGTCATGTTCCGGCCCTCGAGCTTGGGGTCCATCTCGACCTTGCCGATGTCGGCCAGCTCCGCCGCCACGCGGTCGAGGACCGCCTTCCCCAGCTCGATGTGCGCGATCTGCCGGCCGCGGAACATCATCGTCACCTTGACCTTGTTGCCCTCACCCAGGAACTCGCGGGCGTGGCGCGTCTTGAAATCGAAATCGTGGTCGTCGATTCCGGGACGGTACTTCACTTCCTTCAGCAGGATCACGTGCTGCTTCTTCTTGGCCGCACGCGCCGCCTTGGCTTCCTCGAACTTGAACTTCCCGTAGTCCATGATCTTGACGACGGGCGGGCGGGCCGTCGGCGCCACCTCCACCAGGTCAAGTCCGCGCTCCTGGGCCGCCGCGAGCGCTTCCTCGATCGGCAGAACCCCCAGCTGCTCACCATCAGCCGTGATCACCCGAACGGGGCTGATGCGGATCATGCGGTTGATGCGCGTGCGCTTTTCGCGATCGTTCGTGGACAGTGGTGACGCCTCCAGCTGCACAATGAAAAAGGCACCCGACCGTGATGCGGGTGCCCGAGACAGGAAGTCGCGCCGGCGCCGTGCGCCGATGGCTTCGAGATCAGGACCCGATCGCGCTGCGCATCCGTCCGCAGGCTGGGGGTGGGGGCGCTAGCCCCGCTTCAGTGACCGGGGGAACGTAGCGGGGACGGCCGGCAGAGTCAATTCGCGGCCGAATCCCGGCGCCCACACCACCCGTAGGCGTTGCAGGCCCGCTGCATCTTCCTCACCGCCCAGGAACCTGGCTCATGCGCTCCCCGCCCCTGTCCGCCGTCCTCGCGATCCTGGCGACGATCCCGCTTCACTCGCAGGCGCCTGCGGCGGCACCTCCCGACATCGTGCGACCGTTGCCGCGCCCGGCCGGACGCTTCCGGGTCGGGACCACCGTGGTGTACCTCACCGATAGCGCACGAGTCGACTCCGACTACGCAGCGGACCGCCCGATCACGCTCCAGCTCTGGTACCCCGCGAACCGGCTCCCGACAACCCGTGCGCCGTACCTCATCGAGCCCGGACTGGACTCGGTCCTCCTCACCGGATACTACGGCGTAGATTCATCCGCCATCCATGCCTGGTCGGCGCTCCGGACCAGCAGCGGCCTCGACGCGCCGGCCGCAGCCGGCCGCCATCCGCTGCTCACCTTCTCCGTCGGTCTCGGCGTGATCCGCGCCAATTACACCTCGCTCGCCGAAGCGATGGCGAGCCGCGGATACGTCGTCGCGCTGGTCGAAAGCCCCGGCGCGGGGCTCATGGTGCGGCCCGAAGCGCGCGTCGTTCAGGACACGACCAACCGCCTCGACACGCCGGCGTTCCATCGTGCCGCGGTCGCCGCGTGGGCCGGCGACGTCTCGTTCGCGCTCGACCGCCTTCAGGCCGCCGACCTTCCACCCGCCGCCGCTGCCGTCGCCCGCACGGTGGACTGGAGCCGGGTCGGCGCCGCCGGCCACTCGTCCGGAGGCCTGGTTGCCATCGCCGCGTGCGAGCGCGACCCGCGGGTCCGCGCCTGCATCGACCTCGATGGCGGGATGGCGGCGCCGACCGGCGAGCCGATCGCCGACTTCGTCAGCACCGGGCTGTCGAAGCCGACCCTGCTGCTGCGGAGCAAGCCGATCTACAGCGATGCCGATTTCGCGCGTCGGGGAATCACTCGGGCGGAATGGGAGAAGCGAGGCGCCGGCGGGCAGGCAGGTCAGGATTCGCTGGTCGCGCGCTCGAAGGGGACGCTCTGGGTAGGGTCGATTGCAGGAACCGGCCACTTCAGCTTCACCGATGCGCCGTTCGTCATGCCCTCCACGATCAGTCGCTTCGGCGGGAAGATCATCAAGCCGGAGCGCGGACTCGTGGTGACGACCGCAGCGATGCGAGCCTTTCTCGACCAGGAGCTCTCCGGCCGCGCGGGCCGGCTCGGCGCGCTTCCGCAACACTATCCCGAGCTGACCCTGCAGCCGGCCGGCCGCGCGGTCAGTCCGGTGCGGCCGCCGTCACCGGCTCGCTGAGGACCGCATTGCTCCCGCTCCACACCGCCCGGCCCAGCCGGGTGGTCGCGTCGTGCTCGAACACCAGCAGCCACCCGCCGTCGGCCGCGTCGCGCAGCAGGGCACGCTTGCTCTCGAGCGTCCGGAGCGGCTCGACGTCGTAGCCCATGATCCAGGGAAGCCCGAGGTGCGCCGTCGTCGGAATCAGGTCGGCGATGAATGCCGCCGTTTCGCCGTCGCTCTGCACCAGGATCGCCTGGTGCCAGGGGACGTGTCCCGGCGTCAGCCGCGCGGTGATGCCGGGGAGGATCGGCCCGTCGCCGTCGAGCAGCCGCCAGCGGCCCGCCGCCGCGATCGGCTCGAAGTTGTGCGGGAAGTAGCTCGCGCGGGTCCGCTCATTGGTATGGCGCGCGAACTCCAGCTCCCGGCCCTGCACGACGTAGGTGGCGCGGGGGAAAGCCGCCACCGGGGGATCTTCCGGCCGGTCCGGATCGACGAGGGTGTTCCCGCCGGCGTGGTCGAAGTGGAGGTGGGTGTTGATCACCCACCGGACATCCTCGGGAGCGAAGCCGGCGGCATCGAGCGCGTCCTCGAGCTGCGTCGGACCGACCTGGCCGCGGTTCCGGATGCCGTAGATGTCCTGGAACTTCTGGTTCTCCTTGTTCCCGAGCGCGGTGTCGATCAGGACCAGCCCGTCGGGGTGCTCCACCAGGAGGCAGCGCATCGCCAGCGGGATGCGGTTCCGCTCGTCCGGCCGGATCATCCGCTCCCAGAGCGGCTTCGGCACGACGCCGAACATCGCGCCGCCGTCGAGGTGCTGGAGGCCACCCTCGAGCGTATGGCAGCGGAGGCGGCCCACGGTGAACGAATGGACCAGGCTCACTGCACGCTCTCGGGAGCCGAATCCGCCCGCGGCGGGCTGGGCGATGCCCGCCGCTTCTTCCGGCGCGTGGCCGAGCGCTGCGCCTCGAGAGCGGCGAGCTCCTGCAGCGTGCGGATCCCCTTCTCCCGCGCCCGCGCGAGCAGGTGGCTGAGGAGCTCGGCCGTCACCAGGGCATCGCCGGCGGCGCGATGGCGCGCCATGTTCTCGAAGCCGAAATGATGGCTCAGATTGTCCAGCCCGCAGGAGCGGACCTCGCTCACCAGCTTGCGGGCCAGCCGCACGGTGCAGAGCCGCGGTCCATCGAGCGCGAGCGCGCGGGCCCGGCGCACCTCGGCGCTGAGGAATCCCCAGTCGAAGCGGGCGTTGTGCGCCACGAACACGCGCCCGGCGAGCGCGGCCAGCACCTGATCGGCGACCTCGGCAAAGGTCGGCGCGTGACGAACCATCTCGTCGGTGATGTTGGTGATGGCGCAGATGGCACGCGGGATCGGCCGGCCCGGGTTGACCAGCGACTCGAAGACGACCTCGCGCCGGCTTCCGTGCAGGATGACGACGGCGATCTCGGTCACCCGGTCGCCGCCGGTCGCACGCATTCCGGTGGTCTCGACGTCCACCACCGCGAAGGCGCATTCCTCGAGGAGCGGCGAGCCCTGCGCCTCGGCGATCAGTCCCCAGCGGCCGTCAGCGAGCTGGTGGACCCGCGGGTCGGCGCCGAGGAGCGCGAGCGCGAGGCGCTCCGCGACCGCCTCGGGGGCGCCCGCGAGGCCGAGTACGTCGGCACAGAGGTACGGTGCCGATGCCGGGCCGTGGCGGAGCACGCCCAGGACGCGGTCGATCAGTGTTCCCTCAGGGTACGACGCGATCCCGGTCATGCGTCAGCCCGCCGGAGCGGCAGCGTCATGCATCGCGGGCCGCCCCCGCCCCGCACCATCTCGGCGCCGAGGATCGTGATGACGGCGCGCTCGCCCGGCTTGACGGTGTCGTTCCCGGTCAGGAAGTCGGTGGACGAAACGAGACGGAAACCGTTGCTCCCGAGCTCGGTCAGCGTGGCGTCGTTGCGGACGTAGCTCAGGATCTGGCCCGGCCGCACCGCGAGAAAGTTGCAGGCGGAGCTCCACTGCTCGCGGTCCTGCGTGGTGCGGTGCGTACCGCCCACGAAGACGGGCTCGAGCGGCAGCCCGACCTGGCCGAGGGCCGCGAAGAAGTTCGGCATCTCCTTCACGCCTTCGCTTCCCCGCTTGCGATGAAGGACGGGCAGGCGCTCCGGACCGACGAAGTACGGCGGGTAAACCGCGCAGAGCTCGTGGTCGATCTGGCTGAAGATCATGTCGAGGTGGATGGCGGTCGGCGCCTTCGGCATGACGACCACCAGCACGTCGGTGACCTTCCCGCGCGAGAAGACGACGTCGCATAGTTGATCGAGCGCGGCCGGCGACGTCCGCTCGCTGAAGCCGACGACGAGGAGATCCTCGCGCAGGTGATGGACGTCCCCGCCCTCGAGCGTGTAGTTGCCGCGGCGCTCCTCCGAACCGTCGTACAGGATCCCGGCATTCTCCAGCTCGGGATGGAAGCGAAACAGCGCCTTGATCAGCATCTCCTCCGTCCACCGCACGCCGTAGCGCATCGAGCCGACCACGGCATGCTCGCCGATCACCATCCCGATGTCCCGCGGGAAGAAGAGATTCGGCAGCGCAGGCAGGGCGTAGCCGACCTCGTTCAGCGCACGGGAGATCGGGCCGCTCTCCTCCTCAGTCCCTTCGACCAGCATCGAGACGAACTGGTCCGGCGGCAGCGCCGCCAGGCGCTGGGCCAGGGCGTCCGAGGGGATGACGTCCATCGTCTTGCTGATGAGGAAGTCGCGCGCTTCGGACTGCTGGAGAATCTCGTCGAGCAGGTCACGCACCTGGTGGACCCGGGAGAAGCGTTCCAGCACGGCGACGAACTGCCGATGCTCGCGCTGGGCGGCTTCGACCTCGATGATGTCGTCGTAGAGGTAGTCCTCCCGGTTGCCGGGCGTGACGGCCTCGAGCTCGAGTCCAGGGGTATGGACGAGCACCGACTCGAGGTCGGCGACTTCGGAAGTGATATGAATGCGCGGCATGTGGGACGGAAGCTAGCGAGCCCGCGGCTCAGGGGGCAGAGGCGCTACCGGCTGGCCAGGGCGTAGCTGAGGGTCTCGAGCTCCAGCGCCAGGTTCACGGTCTTCACGACCACGTCCTCGGGCACGATGATCTGTACCGGTGCGAAGTTGAGAATCGCCTTGACGCCCAGCTTCACGAGGCGGTCGGCCAGCGGCTGGGCCGCTTCGGCCGGCGTGACCAGGACGGCCATGTCGATGCCCCCGTCGCGCAGCTCCGCCTCAAGGGTCGCGATGTCCAGAATGGTGAGGCCGTTCCACTGGTGTCCGATCTTGGCGGGGTCGACGTCGAAGATGGCCACGATGTCGAACCCGCGCTGGCGGAAGCCGCGGTACTGCACGAGCGCGCTGCCGATCTTGCCCGCACCGATCATGGCGACGCGGTACCGCCGGGTCAGCCCCAGGATTCCGCGGAGCCGCTCGACCAGCTCCTGGACCGGGTACCCGAGACCGCGCTTGCCGAACGACCCGAAGAACGAGAGATCCTTCCGCACCTGCGCCGACGTCGTCCCGCCGCGCGACGCGAGGGCGCCGGAGCTGACGGTCTCGACGCCCTGCCCCTCAAACTCTTCCAGAAAACGCAGATAGAGGGACAGGCGACGGATGGTCGATTCGGCGACTTTACGCATGGGCCCGTTGTGAAATGTTTCACAAACCTAGCCCCCGCCCCACCCCCCGTCAACGAGGACCCGGAACAGCCGCACGAACGTCGCCGGCGGCAGCGTCTCGGCGCGCGCCGTGACCGCGATGCCGGCTGCCTCGAGCGCCAGCGCGCAGCGCTCGGCGGGCCAGCCGGTGAGCTCCCGAAGCGCGCGAAGCATCTGCTTCCGACGAAGTCCGAAGAGCCCGACGACCATCGCCCGGAAGCTCCCGCGGTCGGCCGGCCCGATGAGCGGCACCGCGAGCGGCGTGAGCCTCAGCACCGCCGAGTCCACCTTGGGCGGCGGCGTGAACGCGCCGGCCGGGACGGAGAAGAGGCGTTCGACCCGCGCCACCGCCTGGACGCCGACGCTGAGCGCCCCGTAGCTCCCCTGGCCCGGCGCCGCCGCGACCCGCTCGGCCACCTCCTTCTGCACCAGGAACACGACGCGCAGGGGCATCGGCGGCTCGAGCGCCTTGTCGATGAGCGGCGACGTGATGTTGTAGGGGATGTTGCCCGCGATGATGAAGCGCTCGCTGCCGGCGAGGGCGTGCCAGTCGAGCTCGAGCGCATCGCCTTCGGCGAGAATGAGCGACGGAATGCGCGTGGCGAGCGGCGCGATCAGCTCGGTGTCCTTCTCGATCGCGACGACGCGCGCGCCGGTGGCAGCGAGCGCGGCCGTCAGCCCGCCGGGCCCGGGACCGATCTCGAGCACCGTGTCGTCGGGACCGGCGCCGGCGGCGGCAGCGATGCGCCGGAGGATCGCCGGATCGTGGAGGAAATGCTGGCCGAGGCGCCGCTTCGGGCGCGCCATCTCAGATGCGAAGAACGAGAAGCGTGCGGTCGTCGCGCGGCCCGTGCACGAACTCCGCGACCTCATCCATCACCGCTGCGACGATCGCCGCGGGATGCTCCGTCCGCCGCGCGGCGACCGCCGTGAGCAGCCGGTCCTCGCCGAACGATTCGCCCTCCCCGTTCTTCGCGTCGATGAGACCGTCGGTGCAGAGGCAGAGGAGATCGCGTCCCGTCTCCCAGTCGAGTTGCCGGCGCTCGATCGTCGCCGCGGAGGCGAGACCCAGCGGAGGCGCCGTGGCGCTGAGCCGCTCGGCGGGCCCATTGGCGGGGATGCGGAAGGCGTAGGCGTGACCGGCGTTGGCGTAGGTGAGCCGCCGCGTCTCCGGGTCGAGCACGCCGTAGAAGACCGTGAGATACATCTCGGTCGTCCTGAGCTCGGTCGCGAGACCGTCGAGGAGCGCAATCAGCGTCTCGTCCGGCGTGAGCGACGACGCGGAATGGATCCCCGCGGCGGAGAGCACCAGCGCCATGACGAGCGCCGCCGAGAAGCCGTGCGACGCGACGTCGCCCAGCATTACGCCGACCCGACCGCGCCCGAGCCGCGAGAAGGTGTAGAAGTCACCACCCACCGACTCCGCCGGCACGCAGAGCGCCGCGACCTCCGCATCTCCGCCCAGCACCGACGGCGAGGGCAGCAGGCGGAGCTGAAGATCGTGTGCCAGCTCCAGCTCCCGGCGCAGGCGCTGCTGCCGGCGATCGATCTGCACCAGCCGCGCATTCTCGATCGCGGCACCGATCTGGTTGGCGATCGCCGCCACGAGCTTCCGATCACCGGCGGTGAAGCGGTCGCCGCCGATCCGGTCGGTGAGGTTGATGACGCCGACGCAGCGGCCGGGCCCGCCGGGGCCGGCGTAGGAGATGGGGACGCTCAGGAACGCCTCGCCCTGGTAGCCGCGATCCTCGCCGCAGTCGCCGACGTCATCGGACGGGTTGGTCGGGTCGTGCACCACCATGCGCCGCTCGCGGAAGACTCGCGCCGCGATGGAACAGTCGTCGCCGACCGGAACCGCGTCATGCCCTTCGCGGCTGAAGCCGCGCTCCGCAACGGTGCGCAGCAGGCCAGCGGTCTCGTCGAACACCATGATGGACGCCCGCCTCGCACCCACGACCCCGCTCACCTCGCGCACGATGATCTGCGCCGCTTCCTCCAGGCTGACCGTGCGGCCCAGGATCTCGGTGATGGCGTAGAGGAGATCGATCTCCTCGTAGCGGCTCGCGAGCTCCTCGGAGAGGAGCGACCGCTCGCGCGCGGCGTCGAGGACGATGGCGATGAGCGGCAGGATATGGCGGGCGACGTCCTGCGCTTCGGCGGCGTCGGTGGTATCGACCTCGAGCCAGAAGCCGTGCACGTCGGGCACCGGCACGAGCCACGACGTTCCGTCCGGCCCTTCGGTGAGGCCGGTCCCAGCGGGAGCGGGAGGGACGGCGCCCGGGTCGCCGCCGGCGGCGAGCCGGAGGCGGCTCCCGTCGGAACGCCACAGGCGGACCGGCGCGCCCGCGAGCGCGCCGAGACCCTCGAGCATGTGGTCCAGCCGACCTACGGTCGGCGCAGTGTCATGCAGATCGAGTTTCCCTGTTCGTTGAATTCGACGGCATCGACGAGCTTGCGGATGAGGAAGAGACCCCGCCCGCCGCTGCCCAGGATGGCGTCGGGACCGAGCGGCTCGGGCACGGCGCGGGGATCGAAGCCGGTCCCCTGATCGGTCACGAATACCCGGATGGCGTCGGTCCCCAGCTCCACGCGGATTCCCACCTGCTTGGCCGAGTCCTCGCGGTTGCCACGGATGATCGCGTTGGCGAGCGCCTCCGACAGCGCCACCTGGAGGCGGAAGCGCATGCTCTCGTGCCGCTCGGCACCGGCGAAGCAATGACGCGTGACGAGGGCGACGGCCTCCTCGATGCAGGTAACGTCGCTCGGGACAGTCAGCGAGACGATGACGGCCGTCCCGTCGGTACCGGGAACGGGCCCTCGGCGAACACAGAGACGCAGAGGCGACGTCATCGCCGGCCTAGAATCCGGCGAGCGCCTGGGCGGGAGTCTCGGCGATCTGGAAGAGGGTATCGAGCTTGGTGAGCTCGAAGAGGGAGCGGAGGTCGTCGTTCAGTCCGGCCAGCCGCAGCTCGCCGCCGAGCTCCCGGACCTGCCGCGCGATGGTGACGAGTGCGCCGAGACCGGAGGAATCGATGTAGCCGGTGTGGGAGAAATCGAGGAGGAACTTCCGGTCGCCAGCGGCGAGGGCGCTCTGGATGAGGTCCTTGAGCTCGTGACGATTGCCGACGATGAGCTGCCCGTCGTTTCGTATCACGAGTATGCCGTTCGCCTGCCTGCTCTGCGTGAACGCCATCAGATTGCTCCCGGTGTCGCCGTCGGTTCCGTCTGCAGGGCCACCATCGCGGCCACCTCGACAATATCGTCGACGCCGGCGCCGCGCGACAAGTCGGCCATCGGCCGGGCGAGCCCCTGCAGGATCGGGCCGAGCGCCACCGCGCCGGCCAGCCGCTGCACCAGCTTGTAGCCGATGTTGCCCGCATCGAGGTCGGGAAAGACGAGGACATTGGCCCGGCCGGCAAGCGGCGAGCCGGGCGACTTCCGGTCGCTCACCTCCGCGTCCAGCGCGGCGTCGACCTGGATCTCGCCGTCGGAGACGATTCCCGGCGCGCTGGCCCGGAAGCGCTCCGCCGCATCGCGCACCTTGAGCACCATGTCGCCCGCGGCGCTGCCGCGGGTGGAGTAGGAGAGGAACGCGACGCGGGGCGTGTCCCCCACCAGCCGGGAGCGGTCGCGCGCGGCGGCGAGTCCGATCTGCGCCAGCTGCGCGGCATCGGGATCGGGCACGACGGCGCAGTCGGTGAAGGTGAGCACGCGGTCGCCATCGAGCACCATGTAGAACGCCGAGCTCACGAGTGACACACCGGGTGCCGTTCCGATCGCCCAGAGCGCCGCCCGGATCACGGCGGCGGTCGGGTGCGTGGCCCCGGCCACGCAGGCATCGGCCTCACCCAGCGCGACGAGAGACGCGGCAAAGTTGAGCGGATCGGCCGCGAGGTCGAGAGCGTGCACGCCGTCGTGCACCTTGTCGGGCCGGCGCGACCGGAGGAACTCCGCCACGCGCTGGAGCCGCGGATCCGCCGCGGGCGCGACACCGTCCGGCCCGCCGATGAGGATCGGCTCGGCGATCGCCTCGCCGCGCATGCGGGAGGCGGCCGCCCGCACGCGCGGGTCCTCGCCCTCCGCCAGCACGATGCGTGCGCGCCGGGCGGTCGCGCGCCGGATCAGTTCCTGGCGGAACGTCATGGGGCGAACCTCACGCGAAGCGCCGCTGCGACCGAGGGGTGCACCAGCGCGGACACGTCGCCGCCGTAGCGCGCCACCTCGCGCACCAGGCTCGAGCTGAGGTAGGTGAGGTCGACCGCGGGCACCAGGAAGACGGTCTCGAGGGAGGGGTGCAGCTGCCGGTTCATCAGCGCCATCTGGAATTCATATTCGAAGTCGCTCACCGCGCGGAGGCCGCGCACGATCATCGTCGCGCCGACCCGGCTTGCGAATTCCGCGAGCAGGCCGTCGAAGGTCTCGAAGCTCACGCGCGGCTCATCGGGCACGGAGGCGCGGAGCATGTCGAGCCGCTCCTCGACCGGAAAGAGCGGCTGCTTGGCCGAGTTGGTGGCGATGGCGACGATGACGCGGTCGGCCAGGCGCAGACTCCGCCGGATCAGGTCCTCGTGGCCTCGCGTGGGCGGGTCGAAGGAGCCCGGGTAGATCGCTATGCGCGTCATGAGGCGTGGCAGAAGGTGACCGCCGTGTCACCGTACCGGCGGGTATCGTCGCCGGCGAGGGAATCGGCGGCGCGATGCTCGACGGAAAGAATGCGCGCGAACGGCGTCCGGCGGAAGAGCGCGACCAGATCCGCGGCGTGCGTCGTCGCGTACGGCGGATCGGCGAAGACGATGTCGTAGGCACCGGCCGGGAGACGCTCGGCAAAGCGCATCGCGTCGCCGCGGTGCACCGTGGCCCGGGCATCCATTCCCAGCGCCGCGATGTTGGCGCGGAGCACGCGCAGCGATTTCTCGTGCAGCTCGACGAAGTCGGCGTGCGTGGCGCCCCGTGAGAGGGCCTCGAGCCCGAGCGCGCCGCTGGCCGCGAAGAGGTCGAGCACGCGGGCGCCGGGAAGCTCCGAGGCCAGGATGCTCATCCACGCCTCGCGCACGCGGTCCGCGGTGGGCCGGACCCGCTCATCGCGCGGAACGGCGAGGCGACGGCCGCCGTGGGTGCCGGCGATGATCCTCAGACGCCGCTCGCGGGCGTGAGCGCGCAGAGCCGGGCCTGCAGCGCCGTCTGGCCCTGCCACTCGTTGCACTCGATCCGGAACGCGGCATCCACGAGCCCCTCGCCGAGCCAGGGCACCCGGTCGGCGAGCTGGAACCCGATCGCGGCGACACGGGCACGGCCGTCGTCGAGAATTCCCTTGAGGTGGCCGTTCCGCAGCACGCTCCAGCCGGCGAACCGTACGCCGCGCACGCCGAAGACGGGACTCGGGTTTCCCGTGCCGCACGGCTCGAGATGCCGGCAGAGGCGCTCGAGGTCGCGCGTCACCTCGTCGAGCGCCACCACCAGATCCACCCGCTGCTCGGGGCCGAGGTCGTCCGGCCCGAGCGCTGCCCGCACCACGTGCGCGAACCGCTCCCGGAACGCCTCGAGCTGGTTGCGCCGGATGGTGACGCCCGCCGCCATATGGTGACCCCCGAACCGCTCGAGCAGGTCGCCACATTCGGAGAGCGCGGAGTGGAGGTTGAAGCGCGAGATGCTCCGGCCCGAGCCCTTGCCGATCTCGCCATCGAAGGCGATGAGGAAGGTCGGCCGCCCGTACCGCTCGACGACCCGCGACGCGACGATCCCCACCACGCCGGGGTGCCAGCCGTCGCCGGTCAGCACCAGGCCGGCATCGCGCTCGGGATCGCCCTGCTCCACCTGCTCCAGCGCTTCGTCGAGCATGCGCTGGTCCAGTGCCTGCCGCTCCGAATTGAGGGAGTCGAGCCGCCGCGCAAGCGCCGCGGCTTCCGACGGGTCGTCGCTCAGCAGGAGGCGGAGGCCGTCGGCCGGGTCGCCGATGCGGCCGGCGGCGTTGAGCCGGGGACCGAGCACGAAGCCGAGCTGGCCGGCGCGGATCTCCTTCCCACCGAGGCCGGCCACCTCGATCAGCGCGCGGAGGCCCGGCCAGCGGCTCCCGTTCAGCACCTTGAGGCCGTGCTTGACCAGGATCCGGTTCTCGCCCACGAGCGGGACGACGTCTGCGACAGTGGCCAGCGCGACGAGATCGAGGAGGTGGAACGGGAGATTGGCCGGCAGGCCGAGGAGCGGCACCAGCGCCTGCACCAGCTTGAACGCGACGCCGGTGCCGCAGAGCTGGGTCAGTCCCGAGTGATCCTCGATCCGCTGCGGGTCCACCACGGCGCGGGCCGCCGGGAGGACCGGTCCCGGGATGTGGTGATCGGTCACGACGACATCAATACCGAGATCGTTCGCGGCCGCGACCGGATCGATGGCGGTGATGCCGCAGTCGCAGGTGATGATCAGCGATGCGCCGGCCGCGCGCGCGGCTTCCAGCCCGGCGGGCCCGAAGTCGTATCCGTCCCGCAGCCGGTGTGGAATGAACGGTACGACCCGGGCTCCGGCAACACGGAGTGCCTGCGTGAGGAGCGCCGTGGCGCACTGGCCGTCCACGTCGTAGTCGCCGTGGACCAGGATCGTCCGGCCGGCGCCGACGGCGTCGGCGATGATCCGCGCCGCGGCATCCATGTCGAAGAGCGAGAGCGGGTCGGCGAGATCCGACAGCGATGGCTTGAGAAAGCGGCGCGCAAGCTCGCCGGTCGAGTGGCCGCGCTGGATGAGCAGGGCAGCGAGCGCACGGGGAACCGACAGCTCCGCCGCGAGCGCGGCCGCCTGATCGCCGTCGGGCTGGGGGCAGACCGCCCAGCGGAGCGGCGGCGCGGGAAAGGTGGTCATGAGCGGGTGGGCGGACGTCGGGCGCGGGTCCGCCCGCGGAAGGTCCACTTGTCGTAGGCGAGCGG
>JBLMWC010000088.1:0-16166 GCA_050257015.1 Bacillota bacterium
GGGGATCGAAGCTGCGGTTGGTCAGAAAGATCATGAACATGTCACGCCGGGGATCGATCCAGATCTGCGTCCCGGTCCAGCCGGTGTGGCCGTAGGCGGACGAGCTGAGACGCTCGCCGAAGGCGGTCGGCTCATCGGCGTTGCCGTCGGGCGAATCCCAGCCGAGCAGCCGGGTCCCGCTCTGCGGGCCCGGGGTGAGGAACTCCTGCATCGTCCCGGCACTCACCCAGTGTCCCTTCCGGAGCGTTCCCTTCCGAAGCCATACCTGGGCGTAGCGCGCGAGGTCCCGGCCGGTCGCGAAGAGCCCTGCGTGTCCCGCCACGCCGCCGAAGACGACGGCGTTCTGATCGTTCGGCACCCCCGCCACCGGCTGGCCGTGCGACGAGCTGCTCGGCGCCACGTGCCGGAGAACCGACGGCGGCGGCCGGTAGAGCGTCTGCGGCATGCCGAGCGGCCGGGTCACCTCCTGCCTGACCAGCGAATCGAGCGGCGCGCCGCCCACGCGCTCGAGGACCAGCCCGAGGAGCATCGCGTTGAGGTCGCTGTATTCGGGCGCCGTACCGGGAGCGCGCCGAAGCGAATCGGCGAGGAGCTCGGTGATCGCCTCCTCCCGTGATGCCGCCGTGCGGTAGAAGGGGATGTAGGGGCGCAGGCCGCTCGTGTGATCGAGCAGCATCCGCACGGTGACGCGATCCTTCTCGCCGCCGCCGAAAGCGGGGTAGTACTGCGTCACGGGCGCATCGAGATCGAGCCGCCCTTCATCCACGAACCGGAGCGCCACCGACATCGTGCCGACCACCTTCGACACGGAGGCGAGGTCCCAGAGCGTCGTCGAGGGGCTGGGCACCGCCGAGCGCCGGCTCCACGTGAAATGCCCGTAGCCGCGCTGGTAGAGGATGCGGTTATGCCGGCCGATGATCACCACCGCGCCGGGATAGAGCCCACGTCTGATCCCCGCCCGGATCGCCGCATCGACCCTGGGATACGGTGACTGCGCCGCCGCGGATGGCGGGGGAGCCAGGAAGAGCAACGGAAGCGCAAGCGCGGCGAGGAGGCGGGAGCCCATGTCAGGGCACCACGCTGTCGCGGACCGAGCCCGGCGGAAGGTGGTAGAGGAGCAGGGCGGTGCGGCGGTCGCGGTCGGAAATCGCGCCTGAGCGCGTCGCCGGGAACATCACGTCGGTCGAATCCGACGAGTGCGGCAGGCCAAGGGCATGCCCGACCTCGTGGATGGCGACCGAAACAAGCGCGTGGTCGGGAAGCCGGAGACCGTTGCTGGTCCGGAGCGCGAGGGCGATGGATGCATGCCGCACGTGGCCGAGCTGATCCCAGGTGAGATCGGTCTGGCCCGCGCGGTCGAAGTTGAAGTTGTCGATCCAGTGCACCGTGATGTCGGCTCCGGTGGTATCGCTCACGAAGGTGAAGCTGAGGGGCACGCCCGCGCTCTCCCACTCATCGAAGGCGTCACGCACGTGCGCGGCCATGCGGCTCGAGTACCCGGGCGGTCCCCCCTCTATGATCGCCACGTGCAGCGGTTCGGCCCGATCGGGCCAGCGACGCACGAGCGAATCGGTCGAGATGAGGAGGGAATCGAAGTAGGTCGCCGTTCCCTCCTGGCCGATCTGGCGCCGCACGGCGAGCCGGGCCAGGCGATCGATCGTCGGCGTACCCGGACTGCTCCCGACGGCGGGCGTGCTGCTCGGGCGGGTAGCGGGAAGCCCTGCCTGCATCAGCTGCGGAGGAGCGGGTGGACGCGCGGCGGCGACGACGGTCTCCGGCGAAGCGCGAAACAGCTTGTCGCCGGCGACCAGCGTGATCAGGACGAGCGTGATGGCGGGGAGGAACAGACGCTTCATACGGTCTCACCAATATGAGTGCCGGACTGATGCCTGCGCCAGCCGGCGCTGGCGCCCCGCGCGTGAGCGGTCTAACATTTCGCCACTCGCCGCCCGTGGGCGGCTCACTTCCGGAGGAACGCGCTGAACCTCATGGGTCCGATCGCCCGCGGCCTGGTCCGCTGGCGCTGGGTCGTCGTCGTAGCCTGGGTCGTCATCGGGGTGGTGGCGGCAATCCGGGCGCCCCACACCCCCGAGGTCCTGAACATCCGCGGCGGCAGCAGCCGCCCGAACGAGTCCGCCGCCGCAACACGGGCGTTGACCTCGCGCTTCAGTCGGCCGATCAGCGAGTTCTTCGTCGTAACAGTCAAGGGGCCCGAACCGTTCGATTCCGGGGCGGCTCAGCGCGTCCTGGACACGCTGATCGGGCGGGTCGCCTCCCAGTCCTACGTTCGTAGCATCGCATCCTACTCTTCGACCCACGATTCGGCGTTCATCAGCCGCGATCATCGTGCCACGTTCTTCGTGGTATCGCTCGAGGTCGCGGACGGGGACAGCGCCGGCAGGCTGGTGGTCCCGTTCCGGACGCTGGTCCGGCGAACACTCGAGGGGCTGGCCGACGGCCACGCCTACCGGGCGCTGGTGACCGGCCGCTCCCCCCTTGATCTTGACGTCCGAACCGTCAGTGCCGAGGACAGCCGGCGGAGCGAAGCCCGGCTGCTGCCGCTCACGATGGTGGTCCTGGTCCTCGCGTTCGGGGCGCTGGTCGCGGCGGCGCTTCCGCTGGTGGTCGGCTTCCTGGCCATCGCGGTCTCGCTCACGATCGTCGGCGTGGTGGCTCGATACACCCCGATGTCGATCTTCGTCCTCAACATGACGACGATGATCGGCCTGGGTGTCGGCATCGACTATTCGCTGCTGGTCGTGACCCGCTTCCGGGAGGAGCTGCGCCGCGGCGTCCGACGCCGGGAGGCCGCCGTCAACACGATGGTGACGGCGGGGACCGCCGTCGTGACCTCCGGTCTCACCGTGGTGGTGGGCTTCGCGGCGCTCCTGCTGACGCCGCTGGTGGAGACCCGGAGCGTCGGACTCGGCGGGCTCATCGTGGTGGCGGTCGCAGTGCTGCTGTCGGTCACGCTGCTGCCGGCGCTGCTGGCGATCCTGGGCCGGCAGATCGACGCGCCGCGCGCGCTGGCCCGGAAGCTCACCTGGTACCACTCACCCCAGACGTGGGAGAAGTGGGCTCGAACGCTGAGCCGGCACCCACGGCGGGCGCTGACGCTGGGCGGGGTCGCGATCGCCATCCTGACCGCCCCACTCTTCTGGATCAGGATCGGGCTGCCGGCCCGCAACTGGTGGCCGTCGGAAACGGAGGCGGGCCAGGGACTCGAGGCACTGACCCGGATGGGTGTCGCCGGGTACGTGAATCCGATCCGGGTCGTGGTCGACATGCCGGCCGGCCAGCCCGCGGTCGCGGCCGCCAGCCTGCGGGGACTTCGCGCCCTCTCCGATTCGCTCCGGGCCGACCCGCGGGTACATGATGTCCGCAGCATCGTGGACCTCGAGCCGGGGACGTCGATCCTCGGGTACTCGATGCTGTACAGCGATCTGCCAGCGGCCCGCGCGAAATACGGCGCTTTTCTCGACGCCTATCTGAGCGCCGACGGGCAGGCCGCGCTGCTCGACGTGATTCTCGCCGACACCACGTCACTCACCTCCGCCATGGATGTCGTAGGGCGAGTGCGGGCACTCGGCGCGGCGAAGCTGCGACACCTCGCCGGCGCGCGGGTGCTCGTGGGGGGATACGCCGCCTCCAGCCTCGATTTCCAGCAGGACCTCCTGCGCCGCTTCCCGCTTCTCGTCCTCCTGATCCTGGCCGCCACCGGCATCATGCTGGCGATCGCCTTCCGGTCGGTCCTGGTCCCGATCAAGGCGATCATCATGAACAGTCTGTCGGTGAGCGCCACCTTCGGCCTCATCGTGCTCGTCTTCCAGCACGGGATCGGTGCCAGGATCTTCGGGCTCGACGGCCCGACCTCGGCAATCTTCGTGGTGGTGCCGGTGCTCGTCTTCGCCGTCGTCTTCGGGCTCAGCATGGACTACGAGGTCTTCCTCCTGAGCCGCATCAAGGAGGCGTTCGACCGTACCGGCCGCAACGACGAGGCAACGATGGAGGGGGTGAGCGCCACCGCGTCGGTCATCACCTCCGCGGCGCTCATCATGATCATGGTATTCGGGGTATTCGCCTTCGCGCGGGTGCTGGTGATGCAGTTCCTGGGATTCGGCCTCGCGGTGGCGGTGCTCCTCGATGCCACGCTCATCCGCATGGTGCTGGTACCGGCGTTCATGCAGCTCGCGGGACGCTGGAACTGGTGGCCCGGCGTGCCGCTGCGCCGGCGGCCGCCCTGAGCGCTCAGGACGCCAGCCGCACCGTTCCCACCAGGAAGCGCCCCGCCCCCACCAGCAGCACCAGCATCACTGCGATCACCAGCAAGAGCCCGGCTGCCGCGGCGACCGTGAGCCACGGGTGACGCGGGTCGGCGTCGCGCGCCGTCGGCGGCACGACAGGCCGCTCGACCGCCGGGACGCCGATGGGAGTGTTCCCCTCGGGTGAAAGCGCGGGGAACCCGTCGGCGGGTGGGGGAAGAAACGGCAGGGGCGCGTCGGCGGGACGGAACCGCATCCGCTCGCGCCACGCCGCCGCGATCTCCGGATGCGACCGGAGCGGCTGCCAGCTCTGCCGGATCGCGTCGAAGACGAAATCGTCGGGCGAGACCGCACAAGTCTCGAGCGCGTCGAGCAGATCGCCGATCGTGCTCCAGCCCGACTCCGGGCCGGTGGCGGACGAGGTGCGGAACCGGACATCCATGTCCGAAGATTCAAGCCGACACCAACCCGGTCAAGCGGTGCGCCGGCCGTTGTTTCACACCGCGACGGTCAGAACATGATCATGGTCCCGCCGGACGAGCCGCCGAAGCGCGGATTGACGACGTTGTTGAAGATGGAGCCGAAGGTGTAGTTGAGACCGACCGAGCCGAAGTAGCGGTAGCTGGTCGCCAGGGCGCGGCGCTGGAGCAGCACCTCCTCAGGTGTCGCGCCGGCGGCGGGGAGATAGCGCTGATCGCGAACGCGCGAGACGCTCCCGAAGAAGCTGACCGAGAAGCCCCGGAAGATCCGGACGTCGAAGTTGCTGAAGAGCTGCAGGCGGTTCTTCGAGAAGTCGTCGAGGTAGTGCGCCCCCTCCAGCGACACGCTCACCGAGCCCCATGGCTGGCGCGAGTCGAGGGAGGCGGTCAGCGACTCGTCGAACAGCGTCTCCCGCGTCTTCAGGAAGATCGTCTCCTCATCGTACTTGAACGCGTTGACGCCGACGTTGTAACGGAGAGTGAGCTGCCGGCGGGTTGTTTCGGCGTAGGGGAAGACATCGTATTCGATGCCGGGCGCGAACCGCAGGGCCCGCGCCTGGTTGCTGTAGGTGGACCGGCTGGCCGAGGCGATCGCGCCGAGTGCCCAGTGCCCGCCGATGCTCCGGACGCCGAGCGCATTGGCACTGTAGTTCTTCGACGTGCTCTTGACCGTCGTCACCGAGTCGATGTCGAAGTGATTCTCGCTGTAGGCAGCGTTCAGCGAGAGACTGAGCTTCCACGCTTCCGTCGTGCGATTGGCCGACAGTCCGCCGGAGACGTCGATCGAGTTGGACGACGACTCCCCCTGGAAGAAGCCGTTGGCGCGGGTGTGGAAGACCCAGTAGTCCCACGGATCGTGCGGCTTCGACGCGGGCTGGCCTTCGGCCGCCTTCGGCGGCGTGTAGGTGATGGCGATCCGGTCGGCCACCGGGGTGCCCGAGATGTAGCGCAGGAGGCCGATCGTGAAGAGCCGGGCGAGCCCCCGGCGTGTCGCGTCGTCGGTATTGTCCTGCCGGGCATAGTAGCGCAGCGTGTCACGCCGCCCTGCGAAGCGCCGCAGGCCGATGAACGCCGCAGTGTACTCCCCGCCCCCGCCGCCCGTCGGCTGCCGTGTGACCAGGATGTGCACGTCCGCGTCCTGCCGCGTGCGCACATGGTCCACGAACGCGAGCTCCGTCCGGTAGAAGTCCATGTCGCAATACATCTGCTGGCAGTCGAGGAAGACGCGGAGCGGCGCCTGCGTCTCCTGGGCCGCGGCGCGGGAGGTTCCCACACACACGAGCCAGACCGCCGCGACGGCGCCAATGCGGTTCATTGATTCTCCCCGGGTAGCCGGGAAAGGGACGGCTAGCGCTTCGCGTCGAGCCAGTTGGGGCCGACGCCGATATCCACTACGAGCGGCACCTGGAGCGATGCCGCGCCTTCCATGTGCTCGCGCACCAGGTCGCGCATCACGTCCACTTCGTCGGTGGGCACCTCGAAGACCAGCTCGTCGTGCACCTGGAGCAGCATGCGACTCCGGAGCCGCCGTTCGATCAGGGCGTGGTGTATTCCGATCATCGCGACCTTGATCAGGTCGGCCGCCGATCCCTGGAGCGGCGAATTCTGCGCATTGCGCTCGCCGTAGGCGCGCATGTTGAAGTTGCGGTCCTTGATCTCGGGAATGTAGCGGCGACGCTTGAACAGCGTCTCCACGTAGCCGAGCTCGCGCGCGATCTCCACCTGACGGTCGAGAAAGGCGCGCACCCCGGCGAAGCGCTCGAAGTAGCGCGCGATGAAGAGCCGGGCATCCTCCTGCGAGATCCCGAGCTTGCGGGAGAGAGCGAAGGGCCCCTGTCCGTAGATCGTGGCGAAATTGATCGTCTTGGCGCGAGCCCGCATCTCCGGCGTCACCGACTCGGCCGGCACGCCGAAGATGAGCGCGGCGGTCTGCCGGTGGATGTCTCCACCCTGCCGGAACGCCTCGATGAACGCCGGATCACCCGAGAGGTGCGCCATCAGGCGCAGCTCGATCTGCGAGTAGTCGGCCACGAGGAACACGTGGCCGGGTGCGGGAACGAATCCCCGCCGGATCGCCTCGCCGCGCGGCGTGCGGATCGGGATGTTCTGCAGGTTGGGCTCGCTCGAGGAGAGCCGCCCGGTGGCCGCCCCGGTCTGGTTGAAGCTGGTGTGGATCCGCCCCGTGTCGCGCCGGACGCGGAGCGGCAGGGTGTCCACGTAGGTGCTCTTCAGCTTCTGGAGCTCCCGGTAGTCCAGGATGAGCTGCGGCAGGTCGTGCCCCATCGCGGCCAGCTGTTCGAGGACGTCGGCGTCGGTCGAGGGGCCCGTCTTCGTCTTCTTGAGCACGGGCAGCGCGTGCTTCTCGAAGAGGATGGCCGCGAGCTGGCGCGGCGAGTTGAGGTTGAGCGGCTCGCCCGCGAGGTCGCTGATCCGGACTTCGAGCCGGGCCAGGTCCTCCGTCAGCTCGCGCGAGAGCTGGGCAAAGAGCGCCGCATCGATGGCGATCCCCCGCCACTCCATCTCGGTCAGCACGGGGAGCAGCGGCATCTCGATCGTCTCGAAGAGCTCCTTCATCCCCGTCTCGACCAGCATCGGCGTGAAGAACTGGTGGAGCGAGAGCACGGTCGCGCTGTCCGAGCCGCAATAGGCCGCCGCGGCCCCGATCCCCACCTCGGCGAACGGAATCTCCGCCTTTCCCTTCCCCGCCACGTCGCTGTAGGACTGCATGCCCCGGCCCAGGTGCTCGAGCGACAGGGTGTCGATGGCGTGGGACCGGCGCCCCGGATCGAGGACGAAGCTCGCGAGCATCGAGTCGAAGGCGACGCCGGCCAGCTCCACCCCGGCCCGGCGGAGTACCTGCCAGTCGTACTTGATGTTGTGGCCGGCCTTGGGAACGGCGGGGTCGGTGAGGAGCTGGCAGAGCGGCGCCATCGCAGGATCGGTGATCGGCGGCAGGTTCTTCACCGGCGCCGGCGCCGCCAGGTCCCCGCCCCGCGGACGGTGGCCGAACGGCAGGTACCAGACCTCGCCGGGGCTTGCCGCCAGGGAGAGCCCGACCAGCTCGGCGTCATGCGGCTCGAGCGAGCTCGTTTCGGTATCGAGCGCCACGAGCGGGGCCGCGCGCAGGCGGGCGACCAGCGCCGCAATCTCCGCCGGATCGTCCACCACCACGCATTCGCAGGGCGGTGTCGTATCGAGCGCCAGCCAGTCGGATGCGGTCGGAGCCGGCTCGCCGGTCGCCACTTCGGCCGCTTCGCCCGGGCCGGTAAAGCGCCGCGCAAGCGAGTAGAACTCGAGCTCGCTCAGGAGCTGCACCACCGCTTCCCGGTCGGGCTCCTCCATCGTCAGCTCGTCGAGATCGAACTCGACCGGCACGTCGCACTTGATCGTGACCAGCTCCTTCGACAGGCGCGCGGCGTCGCTCTGCGCGAGCAGCGCCTCCCGCGGCCGCTTCCCGGCCACGTCGGCCGCGTGCGCGAGCAGGTTCTCGAGCGTGCCGTAGTCGGCGAGCAGCTTCTGCGCGCCCTTGTCGCCGATGCCCCTTACGCCAGGCACGTTGTCGGAGGTATCGCCCACGAGCGCGAGAAAGTCGGTGACGCGCTCCGGCGGCACGCCAAGCCGCTCGGAGGCGTTCGTCTGGTCCACCCACACCTCGTCCACGGCGGCGGGGCCGCCCCGGCCGGGGTTGAGCAGGGCGATGCGCGGCGCGATGAGCTGATAGAAGTCCTTGTCGCCCGAGACGATCACCGCCTGGAGGCCGCGCGCCGCCGCCCGGGTGGCGAGAGTCCCGATCACGTCGTCGGCCTCATAGCCGGTCACCGATACCAGCGGCAGACGGAACACCCCGAGCAGCTGCGAGATCCGCTCCACCGAACGGTCGAAGTCGGCCTGCAGCTCCTCACCGAGCTTCTGACGGGTGCTCTTGTAGTCGGGGTAACGCTCGGAGCGGAAGGAGACGCCGGCGTCGTTCACCCAGGCGATGTAGTCGGGGCGGTACTTCTCGCGCAGGCGGAGCAGGAAGTTGACGACGCCCCAGGCGGCCGAGGTGTTCTCCCCCCTGGCCGTCCGGAGCGGGCGCGAGATCATCGCGAAGAAGGCGCGATAGATCAGCGCATAACCATCGATGAGGAAGAGCTGGGGCGGCTCGTGCTGGGCCATGCGGAAAACTAACTAATCCGCGAGGCGCTGAATCCTCCCCAGTACCCGCTCGAAATCGGCGCGCGACGACGGATCGAGACGCAGCCGGCCGAAGCTCGTCTCGTCCACGAAGTAGAGCGTGAGACGGAGATTGACGTAGGTCCACCGGACGATCCGGCCGCCGGCGGCGCCGGGCGTCGTCTCGTAGATCTCGTCGGGCTCGCCCAGCGCAATGAAGACTTCACCGCGATCGGTGCGCCAGCCCGATGCGCCCTCGTCCCGGAAGCGCTGGTTGGCGATCGCCAGGCGCGTGAAATAGGCGTTGAGGGCTTCGTTCTCCGGGGTCGACGGATTCGGGTCCGTGTTCCGGAAGAAGGTGCGCCAGAGCAGCGGCCGCGCCGCCGGCGACGCCTTCCGGAGGGAGTCGAGGCTCGCCTGATGGCCGAAGTAGCGAAGCAGGCTCACCATATCGTCGAAGTTGGTCACGACCCACGCCGTGGAGAACGAGACCAGCGCGGACGCCTGCCGGGCTGCACTCCCCTGCCCCACGACCAGCTTCAGCTCACCGAGCGCCATGCTGTCCGGACGCAGCCGGAGGACCTGGCTCTCGACGCCGTGTCCCCCGTGGAACTCGAGCGAGTCGCGATAGACCACGCTGTCGGTCTCGGTGCGGACCTCGAACGGCACCCGGGTCGGATGCGCGAAGTCGTAGCCCTCAACATATGCGAGCAGGGTGTCGCCGCCGTAGCCCACGGTGCCCCGGGGATTGATCACGACGGCCAGCGTGTCGGAGCGGTTGGCACGGCCGCGCACCTGATACGCCAGAATCGGCTGCGAGGTGGTGCCCGGAGTGAACGACGGTGCCGTGTAGTCCAGCTCGGCGCGCGAGCTGCTGCCGCTGGTGGGATCGCGCAGCTGCACCGTGACGTGATATGTCCCGGGCGTGACCCGGAAGACCTGCTGGAAGAGGACGCTCTCGTCAGCCCGCTGGGTCTCGGCGAACGTCGGCACGCGGACGAGCTGGTCGCGGCCCACGCTGATCGGCGGCGAGCCGGCGCGCGCGAACGAGATGTCGACGTGATACCGCGCGGCGAAACTGTTCCCTTCCTTCTGGAAGCTGAACGCGCGGTTCTCGAGTGAGAGCGCGACGATCGCGATGGCGGTATCAGCGGTGCCGGCCGCAAAGGCGACGGTCCCGACGAAGGGCACCGGATCACCGGCCGTCAGACGGCCGAGCCGCTTGTAGTAGTTCTGGACGTTGAGGAAATCGGTGAGCGTTTCGCTCGGCCGGGGCTGCTGGTCGGCGGCGCCCACCCTGCCCCAGCTGCCGCAACCGATGCCGGCAACCGCGGCCACCAGCCCACAGAGGGCGACTCGACGCTTCACAGGAACCCCCAGGTGGGAGAAAGGTCCGGCGGCACCTGACACCGGCCGGTACGTTAGTGACGGCCGCTCGCCCGGGTCAAGCACATGCATCACAATCGGCAGCTGCGTAAACCGCGAACTTGCTGGGAGATGCGGAATTCAGTAGCTTGGCAGGCCAATGACCTCGGACAATTTTGTCGGCCGCACCGTAGCCGGTTACCGGCTCGTCAAGCACATCGGCGAAGGCGGAACGGCTGACGTATACCGCGCGGAGCATCCCGAAAAGGGACTGGCCGCCGTGAAGATCCTGCGCCCGCGCCTCGCCCAGGATCCGGTCGCGGTGAAGCGATTCCTGCGCGAGGCCGAGTTCGGCAAGCGGGTCTCACACCCCAACATCGTCCGCACCTACGACTACGGCGAAGCCGACGGGATGCACTTCCTCGCCCTCGAGTGGGCGGAGGGCGAGCCGCTGGCAGAGTTCGTCAACCGGTCGGGACACCTGGCGCCGCCGCTGGTGGCGCGGATCGTCGAGCAGATCGGCGCGGCGCTCACGTCGGCGCACGCCTCGGGGATCATCCACCGGGATCTGAAGCCGGCGAACATCATGTACAATCCGGCGACACAGGAAGCGAAGCTCCTCGACTTCGGGATTGCGCGCGACGCCGAGGTCGATGCGGAGGAGCGTCTCACGCGGGCGGGATTCTTCGTGGGGACGCTGCAGTACGTGGCGCCGGAGGCGCTGAGCGGCGAGCTGGTGAGCGAGCAGGCCGACGTCTACAGCCTGGCGACGATCGCCTACTACCTGCTGACCGGTGCCCTGCCGTTCAGTGGGAAGAGCCCTCGTGAGTTGTTCCAGCAACTACTATCTCAGACGCCGACTCCGCTGAACCAGGCGACACGTGGGCTGAAGTTCTCTCCCGCGATCGAGGCCGCCATCATGTCGGGACTCGAGCGCGAGCTGCCCAAGCGGTGCCGCACGGTGGAGGAGTTCGCCAAGGCGTTCTGCGCCGCCGCCGAAGAGGATGGGAAGAAGAAGGGGGGCTTCCTGTCGTCGCTCTTCCGGAAGGGCGGGTCGTGAGCGAACCGACCGCGCTCGAGCGACTCCTGCTCGCGCGGTCGGTACAGCGAGGTGACTTCGTGCTCGCCTCGGGCCGGCGCTCTTCCTATTATATCGACTGCCGCCTTACCACGATGTCAGCCGAAGGGATGGTTCTCATCGGCGGAGCCGGCCTGGCCGCCATCCAGGCGACGGAGTGGGACCCACAGGCGGTCGGCGGGCTCACCATGGGAGCCGATCCGGTCTCATACGCCATTGCGGCAGCAAGTTTTGGCAGCACCACGCCGGTAGACGCCTTCAGCGTGCGGAAGGACGCCAAGCAGCACGGCACCAGGCGGCGTATCGAGGGGAATTTCCGTCCGGGTGAGCGAGTCGTCGTGATCGAGGACGTGATCACCTCCGGCGGCTCCGCGCTCCAGGCAATCGAGGCGATCGAGGAGGCCGGCGGCAAGGTGGCTGGAGTGCTGGCGGTCGTGGATCGGGAGCAGGGGGGCCGGGCGCGAATCGAAGCGGCCGGGTATCCGGTCGTCTCGCTTACCACCTCGACCAGACTCGGACTTCCGTCCGCCGGTTGAGCGATGGGAACCATCCGGTCCCTGACGGCGATGCACCCCCCGCGCAGGATCTCCGCTCCGACGGCACTCGCCGGTTTCCGCACAGCTACACTCATCGTCAGCCTCCTCCTCCTGCCGGCCTGCGGCGAACGCTCCACCGCCAAACTCGAGCCGGAGACCGGAAAGCGCCTCGCCGCTGAGGGAATCGTCCGGCGGGCGGACGATCTCATCTTTCGATACACGTTCGGGGCCGGCCGTCGCAATGCGGGGTGGGAAGACCGCCGGGCATCGATCGTCGTCACCCGGAGCTCCGTCCTGGTCCACAAGAATGCCAAGGTCGGCCTCGATATCCGGCCGGGTCACGCCGATCGCTACAGCGTCGAGCGCAGCGGGAACCGGGTCCGCATCCGGAGCGGGGCAGGGCAGAGCGCGGAGATCTGGTCGTTCGAGCCGCCCGGCGACGCCGCCGGCTGGACCGCAGACATCCGGTCGGCCATTCACGCGAAACAGTAACACGACACCTTCGGGACATATCAGGCGGAACTGAATGCCACCAAGCGATTTGGATAACTTCAACATCCGCCTCCGCCAAGTTGCTCGGGTGCTCCGCTGGAGCGTCGGTGTCATGGTGCTGTCATTCGTTATCGCCTGGATCGGAGCCCAGCGCAATTCGATCGGCCTCGCCCGGTTCGGCGTGATGTTCGGTGCGCTCGGATTCCTCTGCGCCACCCTGTGCTTCGTCTGGCTCGCCTTTCAGGCGGCGACCCGCCGCCGGGGACCTCCAAGACCTTGAAACGCTGGGTCGTGATGGCCGCTGTCGCGGCGATCGGACTCCTTGCCGTCTGGCGCTCCCTGACTCTCTACTCGAATGTGGATCCGGGGCCGATGATGGATCCGCGCGAGCTCGCACTGACCCGGCAGGTCCTCGCGCGCGTCCTCGCGGGCGACTCGGCGGGCGCCGTGGCCGGCGGCGCGGAGCCGCCCGTCGTCGGCTGGGCGTTGAACGCGGCGCGGCGCGACTCGGCGATGGTCCGGGGATGGAGCCGGGCAAGCGAGACGCACGCCCGCACCGAGCGGGGTGATACCGTCATCCGGACCTGGTTCACCACTGCCGCCATGCAGCGCTGCACCGGTGCCGCCGAGCTGACCGCGCGCCTGGTGCACGAGCGGGAACGAATCCGGCTGACCGAGCTCCGATCGCCGTGTGTGCCGGTCGCGCCGATCACCTTCGAGGTCAAGCCCGACACGACGCGCTGATGCGCTGAGGAGTGACGATGAAGCGGCACGCGCAGAGTCTGTTCGAGCCACTGACCTGGAAGCGGGGCGCGCTCTACGCCCTCGCCTTTCCGGCGGCACTGCTCGCGGCGCTGTTCTTCATGTATGCCGTCGCCGCGTGGCGCATGGGGTATGACTGGAACGAGATGGACTGGAACGGGAACGGGCACACATCCATCGGCGAGTTCCTGCACAGCCGGGATGTCGGCAACCGCGTGGTCCAGCAGGGCGGCCGCCTGTGCGCCGAGTTCTACGAGATGAGCGACGGGAGAAGGATACGACTCAGATGCCCGACCGACTGATCGCACGCGCCATGCTGGTGGCCATCGTAGCCCTGGCCGGGCCGGCGGCGCGGCCGCTGCGCGCGCAAGCCTCAGTCGTGATCATCGCGCGGCACGGAGAGAAGGCCGACAGCAGCCAGGACTCCCCTCTTTCCGCGGCTGGCGAGGTTCGGGCAGCGGCGCTCGCACGCGCGGTGGCGGATGCGCGGCTCGATGCGGTCTTCGTGACCGAATTCGTCCGCACTCAGCGGACCGGCGCGCCGGCGGCCGCCGCTCGCGGCCTGACGGAGCGGGTGATACCGCTGCGGGGGGACTCGATCGCCCACGCCCGGGCGGTGGTGGCCGCCCTCGGGCGGGAGCGTGCGGGAGCCGCGGTCCTCGTGGTGGAGCACAGCAACACGATCCCGGCGATCATCGCCGCGCTGGGCGGACCCGGTGGCCTGAAGGTGTGCCGACTGGAATACTCGACGCTGTTCGTGCTGGCGCTCGATCGCGGTCACCGGCCGCGCCTGCTCCGATCGAGCTTCGGTGCAGCCGACCCGCCGGGAGCCGGCTGCGCTCCGGGAATGGCTCCAGCCAGCCGCTGACGGCGCGGACGCCGGATCCCGCGAGTATGTTTGGCGGAACAGCCGCAAGGGATTCGGCATGACGCATTCGGAAGCCCGCGGGCCGGCCACCTCCCCGGAGGTCCAGCCCGCCGGGACGATGGCAGGCGGACGACCGCATCTGGTTGTCGTGACGACCCGTGCCGTCGACGCCGCGCGGGATCCCGACGCGCCCCACGGCAGCAGACTGGTCACCCGCTTCTGGCATCCGCGCGACCGCGCGTGGAGCGAAAATCATTTCGAATCACTCGAGCACGCGGCGCGGCTCTTCATAGACGAAAGCGGCTGGCGCCTCCTCCAGCAGCAGACGCTCGGCGCCGCCCTGTCCTGGGAACTCATCTTCGAGGCCCGCCGAGCCGACTTCGCGCGCCCGAGCACCGACGACATCCTCCGCGACATCGGAATGACCCCTGAACGGGTGGCGGAGCTGCTGGACCGGCCGCCGCCGCCGGGAAAATGAGCGGTGGGTAGCGGCCGGGGCGGGGAAGGATAGTTTCCGGCTACCACCAGGAGGGACGTCATGAATACGCGGCTGCCGGCGACCCGCACCAGCAACAGCCTCGTCGCTCCCGAAGGGGCGGAGGGGCCCATCGTACACCGCCGCGGCTCCGCCGTGCGACAACTGATTCGCACCGCGAGATCTGCCGCCGAACTGATTCTCGCGGCCGCGGACGCCGTGGCCGAGCGGGTGCTCGACGTGATCGGTCCGCGCCGCTGACGGCGTTCAGCGCAGGGTGATGCCCGCCTGGAGCGCGACGAAGCCGACGCCCAGGATGTAGTCGTCGTAGGGCCGGGCCGCCCCGCGGACGCGCGCAGCGAGACCGAGGCCGAGTCGTCCGCCGTTCGGGAAGTAGTCGACGCCGACGCCGGCACTCACGCCCGGGGCGGCCGCGATGCGATCGTCCGAGCGGCTGAACTCGGGAACGACCTGGCCGTTGTCCTGGCGCACAGTGCGGTAGGTGTTCGCCTCGCGCAGTCCGTAGAGTCCGATACCGGCCTCGACCCACGGGCGGACGCCGGCGCCGGGCGGGGTCCAGCGCAGGACCGGCCCCACATGCCAGGCGTCGTTGACACGATCCCAGTCGCGGTTGACGAGTACGCCACCGAAGTCTTCGCCTTCGAAGTGCTGATGCAGCACGTCGTGGCGGGTCCATCCGGCCTCGACGCCGAGCGCGAGGGTGCGGCCGATCGGCCGGAGGGCTGACACCTGCGCCGACAGCGAGCCGTGGTCGAGGCTGCCGTTGTCGAGCTGGGTGGCGTATCCGGCGGCGGCGCCGACGAGCCAGCGGCTCTGTGCCGGAAGCGCGGGGGCGGCGCCGGCGGCGAGGCCGAGCGCGAGGATCAGTGCACGGGCGGTACGGCTGGACATGGAACGGCTCCGATTCGGTGGTTGCAGGTGAAGTCTACTCCGCCGCCGTCCCTTGTCCGTGACCCGGCGCCATCCCGATCGGACCTCGACGGAGTCATCGTGACACTCGACGAACTGTTCGGCGTCCTGACGCAGATGATCCGCGAGGGCGCGGCGGCGCGCGGTTTCGACGAACTGGAGCCGCAGTCCGGCGCATTCGGCGGGCGGAGCGCCCACTGGCGCCGGCGGGCGGAGGAGCTGGTCTTCTCGTGGGATGCCAAGGAGCAGTGGTTCAGCTTCATCTTCCGTCCCGCGCCCGATCACCCTCCCGCCTTCGAGTGGACCGGAACGCTTTCCGACCGCTACACCGGCCACGATATCAGCGACTCTGATGCACAGCAGCTCCGGGAAGGCTTGACGGGGGTCCTGGCTGCCCTGTGGACGCGGCGTCCCCCCCGCTAGGCGTCGCCCGGAAGAAGAGAGGAGGATCCGCCCCGATGTCCCGCTCCATCGTCCTGGTCTCGCTGCTCGCTTTCGCCGCGGGAAGTGCGTCGGCCCAGGCCAGCCGCCCCGCCGCGTGGCGCCTCATCTTCGACTCCCGGGCTCCGTCGGACACTGCCGTACCGTTCGTGACCATGGCCCCCGGCTGGCACGCCGTCGCGGGCGCCGGCATGCTGGCCTTCGACACCACGAACTCCTGGAGCGGCGACGATTCGCTCGAGTCGGTGCTCTATCTCTTTTCGTCCGCGCCGGGCACCGGGGCCGGGATCATGCTCGGCGGCCGCGACCTCGGGACGCCTGCC
>JBLMWC010000089.1:0-7800 GCA_050257015.1 Bacillota bacterium
TAGAGGTAGAGCGCCACGAACGTCCCCACCAGCGTCAGCAGGGCCGTGGCCATCCGGTACTTCACGTGCCGGTCCGTGCCGTGTCGCGCGGGGCGGCGGCCGGCGCCGGCGGCGCCAGCGAATCCACCAGATGAGCGATGGCGTCGGAGTCCATCCGACCGGTCCAGAGCCGCCCGCCCACCAGCAGCGTCGGCGTTGACCCCACGCCGACCCGCACCGCGAGGTCGTAGCTCGCCTGGATGCGGCCGGCGTACTTCGCCGACTTCATGCACGCGTCGTAGGTCGCGACGTCAAGCCCCAGCTGCTGGGCGTAGTCGTGGAAGATCCCGGCCGCGTTGCCCGACGACGACCAGTCGCCCTGACCCTCGTAGAGCCGGTCGTGCATCGGCCAGTACTTGCCCTGGTCGTTGGCGCACGCCGCGGCGTGCGCGGCGAGCCGGGAATGCGAGTGGATGTCCAGCGGAAAGTCGCGATAGCGAAGCCGCAGCCGGCCCGTCTTGATCAGCCGTTCCTGCACCGCCGGCATCTGAATGGTGGCGAAGGTCTGGCAGAACGGGCACTGATAGTCGGCGAACTCGGTGATCTCGACCGGCGCGTCGGGGGAGCCGAGCACGTAGCCCTGGAAGCCGGCGGTGTCGCTCGCCTGGATGGCGACGTTCGCGGGAATCGAGACGGTGGCCGGCTTGAGGACCTGGTAGAGAATCGCGCCGATCCCCAGCACCGCCACCACGACCAGTCCGGTGTAGAAGTTCCTCATCCGGTTCGGCTCAGCCGCCATCCGCGTCTCCTCGAGTCACCCACGGGGGAAGGCCGGGAACAGTGGTCAAGCCCGGCCGGTTCGAAGTGGCAGCAAATGTACACGGTATCGCGTATTTGATGGAGGGAAAGGCGCGTTTGCACCAATTGGTGCAACCTAATTATATTTTGTTAGGTCACCACAGACACGACACAAGGAAGGTGCATGAGTAAGAACAAGACCCAGAGGCGTACGACCGCAGCGAATTCGGCTCCCTCGACTTTTGACCAGGCCCGCGACGAGATGTTCAGCCACATTCTGCGTTGCGGTGTGATCGAGGCGATGCCCGAGCACCAGAAGGACTGGTTCGACGACACGATGCAGTACATCGCCGACCGCTACGAGGACCTGAGCAAGGAGCAGTTGGCCCAGTTGCGCACGCTGGGCGAGCGCTACTGCCAGCCGGTCCAGCGCCGAGCGGAGCCGGTCGGCGCCTGAACGCGCAGCCGGAATCGAGACGCCCCCGGATTCTCTCCGGGGGCGTTGTTGTATCCGCCTCAGCCTCCCCACCGCCAGCGCCATCCCGCCGCCGCCCGAAAGCCGCCGCCCAGTCCCCCCTCGAGAAACCACCCGGAGCGCACCCCCGGACGGCTCTCCACTCCGATCAGCACGACGACATAGCCCTCACTGTTCCCCTCGCTGCCCGCGATCGCCACGCCGCCGCCGCCGTATACCCCGGGGTGCTGCGTGGTTCGCGGATTGAGGAGGAAATGCGCGAGGAGCTCCCCGCGCCAGGCCACGGCGCCGCCCGTCTCTCCGGCGGAGGCGGTGAGGGCGACGCGGGTCCGGCGGGACGCGCGGAACGCGCCGTATACGCCGCCCAGGAGCATCGCCGGATCGGTCGCGAGCACCGTTCCCTGAATTCCCAGCTCGCGCATGTGGGGCTGCTGCCCCGCCAGCGGGACGGGCGCGAGCCCGGCCAGCCCCGCGACGAGGGCGGCGGGCCTAGCCCAGCGCCACGTCATACGTGAGGGCGATGTCCCCCGCGAGCGAGTGGGTGACCGAGCAGTATTTCTCCAGCGAGAGATCGACCGCGTGGCGGATCTTCCCTTCGTCCAGCCCGGTGCCGGTGACGTGATACACCAGATGAATCGAGAGGAAGCGCCGCGGCATCTCCTCGCGCCTGAGACCGGCGACCTCGATCCGGAATGCAGCCACCTTCATCCGCATCTTCTCGAGGATCGAGATGACGTCGGCGCCGGTGCATCCGGCCACCGCCACCAGCAGGAGTTCCACCGGACTTGGCCCGGCGACGCCATGGCCGTCGGTGACCGCCGTCGGGCCTCCGGGCATCCCGCCCTCGAATTCAAGGTCCCGGCGCCACGCCACCGTCGCGTGCTTCGTCTCCTGCGGCATCGTTTCTCCTCTGATGAAGGCTCAGCGCGCGCGGGCTCGGCTGGCCGCGCGCTCGTAGTCCCAGATGGCATACAGGCCGATCGCCCCGGTGGCCCACGCCATCGGCCGGAGCCGCGACGAGTCGGTGAGGAAGGCCACGAGCGTCATGAGCTGGGCCACCGTCACCGCCTTCCCGCCCAGCCGGGCCGGCACGGCGACGGCATGACCGAAGAGCGCCGTCGCGAAGAAGGCGAGCGTCGCGATGATGTCGCGGATCAGCACGCCCACGATCTCGTACCACTCGAGACGGCCCGAGAAGGCGACCACGCCGAACGCGCACGCCATGAAGAGCTTGTCGGCGATCGGATCGACGATCGGTCCGGCTCGCGAGCTCCCGTAGCGCCGCGCGATCCGGCCGTCGAGCAGGTCGGTGAGCCCCGCGAGCGCGACGATGCCGAGCCGCCACCATTCGTTTGCGATGAGCACGAACGCGATGGCCATCGGCACGCGCGCGACGCTGAGGACGTCCGCGACGGTCCAGCTGCTTCGGACTTGCTCGCCCATTGGGCGCGGACTAGTTTCGGACACCTCGCTCCTCGTGTGGCCTCCCCGTCTCTCGCCTCTAAGATACCGTGATTGATACTGCGATCATTCCCTGCGGCGGGCTGGGCACCCGACTCGCCCCGATCACCCGCTGGATCGCGAAGGAGATGCTGCCGGTCGCGCTGAGACCGGTGCTGTACTGGACCCTCGACGAAGCGGCCGATGCCGGGCTGCTGCGCGCGATCATCGTCACCAATCCGCTGCGCCCGGTGCTCGAGGCCGCCGCGCGGCAGTACCAGGGGCCGATCGAGCTGGAGTTCGTCGCGCAGGACCATCCGCGCGGACTCGGCGATGCCCTGCTCCGCGCCCGCGACCACCTGGCCGGCGCGCCGTTCATCGCGCTCCTGCCGGACAATCTCTTCCGCGGCCCCAATCCCTCGACCGCCGTACTCGGTACCTGGAAGCGCACCTCGCTCGCCACCGTGCTCCTCGCCGAAGTCTCCCGCGAGGAAGCCGGCGCGAAGGGCGCGACCGGCAAGGCGCGGATCCGCCGGGCAGACGACGGCACGCTGCGCGTCATCGACGTGGCCGACAAGGGAACGGGACGGTTCGACACCGCCGGTGAGACCGCCGCCGTCACACCGATCGGGCGCTTCGCCTTTCCCGGTGACATCTTTGCCGAGTTCGACGAGGTGGCCCGGACGCTGTCCGGTGGCGCGGAGCTGGATGACGTGCCGGTGCTGCAGCGCCTGGCGCGGCGCGAGGCGCTCGCGGGAGTGGTAAGCGAGGCGCGATTCTACGACGTCGGCGTGCCGGAGGGCTACCGCGAAGCTGTCGTAGACTTCCCGGCACGCACGTGAGCGGTCGATGCCGCGAACCTTCGACCACCGCTTCGCCGAGATCGAAGGCGTCGAGGCAGCCCGCCTGAGCGATCCCGACGGCCTCGCCGCCGTCGTCGTAGCCGCCGCGAGCGCGAGCGGCATCTCCGCGCCGAGCCTTCCGGTGATCCAGCTCGGGCCCCAGGGTCATGCCGTCGGGCTGGTCTGCCTCGACGGCCACCTCGTCCTCCACGCCAATCCGTCCCGCGGCGACTGCATCGTGGACATCGCGGTGCGGATCCCCGCGTCGGCGGATCGTGGCCTCGAGGTGATCCTCCGCCGGCTCGGCGCCGTCCTCACCCACGCCCACCCGCCATCCATCTGAGCTCGGTGGACGCCGCGCGCAGGAGGCCGCGGACCACCGTCACGACCGGCGAGCCGCCGCTGAACGCCCCCGCGATCGCGTAGAGGAACCGCGGGGAGAACTCCGGCGCCGCAGCGATCGCGAAGACCGGATCCCACCGCTCGGGCAGGAGCCGCGCCTTGAAGGCGTCGAGCCCGTCGAAGTTGTAGAACCGCCGGCCGTGTGCCCGCACCCACCCGAGCATCCCGCGGAGCCAGAGCGGGTTGTGCTCTTCCAGGCCGGCGTGTCGGGAGAGCGGGGCGAGTCCCAGCGTGACATACTCCGCACCACCCGCCGCGACGCCGCGCATCGCCGCATCGACCATGAGCTGGGTGGTGCCGTTGACCGCGCCGTCGCCGCGCACGAACTGCTCCACCAGCCAGCCGCGGCGGCACGGCACCGGCGACGCCACGAGGAAGGCGACCGGAGTCCCGTCCCGCTCGGCCACGAACACCCGGCGATCGCGGAGGCGCGACAGCGTCTCTGGCTCAACGAGAAAATGAAGAGGAGGAAGACCGCGGGTGGCCAGCCACTGGGCGAGGATGGCACGGAGCGCCGGATTGAACTCGGCGTGCTCCGGCGTCCATTCGACGACCGCCATTCCTTTATTACGCGCCCGATTGAGCTGGGCCCGGATCGAGGCCGCCGACGCCACGATTCCCGGCCAGCCTTGCGGGTCCCACACCGGCTGCGCGCCCAGGAGGACGCGCGCGCGCCCAGGATCGTCGCGATAGAGGGCCTCCAGCCGCTCCTCGGCGCCGAAGTAACAGACGGCAAGCCCGGCCCGCGCGGCGTCACCCTCGAACTCGGCGGCCACCGCGGCCAGGCGCTCCGGCGTGGAGACGGGCGCGCCGGCCACGACCCGGACGCCGCTCCGGTCGGTGTAGCCCACGACCGCGTCACCGCGCGCCGAGAACCAGTGGGCGATGCCCGGATTGACGATCTGATACGCGGTGGCGTTCCAGCCGTGCGCCAGCACGAGCGCCCGCGCCCGCGCGACCTCGGTCAGCTCACTGGCGGGAATCCGGCACCCCGGTATCGAGGACGACCTTCCATCCGCCGGGCTCGCGGCGCCAGACGGTGAGATAGGCGCCCCGGCCCACCACCGTGCGCGCGCCGTCGGCGCGCTTCACCATCTCGTACCGCCCCTTGGTGTAGCCGTACCGCCCGTCCGAATAGACGCCGCCGTCGGTCGGCTTCCACTCGAGCATCATCGTCGTGTCGGCGAAGATGTCGGCGTCCTGCCGCCGGATCTCCGCGAGGCCTTTCACGAAATCGCCCTTCCATGGCGCCTTGACCATGTCGGGTGCGAGGAACGACATCCAGCCGTCGAGCCGGTGCGCGGCGGTCGCTGCGGCATAGTCGATATCGGCCTGCATCACCGCCGCACGGCCGTCGGCCGGCGACACGGCTGCCGGCGCGCGGCCCGCGCACGCGGCGAGGAGCGCGGCGGCGGCGCCGCTCATGAGGTACCTCATCGGTCTCCCGGGTGTATGGGTAGATCAGTGCCGGCGGAGGAACCGCTCGGCCAGCTGCTCGAGGCGCTCGTCGCCATCCTCACGGGCGCGCTCGAGAATGCGCTGCACGTGCGGGCGGAGCGCCGGCTCGCCGAAGACATAGCCCGTCGCCGCCTCGGCGCCGATCGAGTCGCCCAGGTCGGCGCCGCGGAGCAGTGCCCGGGCCGCGGCCTCGTCGTAGCCCGGGTCGTCCCGCGGCGGCAGCGGATAGCGGTGGATCTCTCCGCCGGCGTCTTCGTTCACGAATGCCCGTGACATCGCCTTCTCCTGACGTCATTGCGAGGAGCGCAGCGACGAGGCAATCGCGTCGCCCTAGAACCGGTCCCCATCCCGCCCCACCACCACCCGCCCCGTGAATCCCCCACGACGCACCCCGGCGAGGAGCGTCGAGTCGGCGGCTCCCATCCGGATGAGGTGCGTGAGCACCAGAATCCCGGGCCGGGCCCGCGCGGCGATCGCGCCGAGCTCGACGTCGGAGGTGTGCGCGTCGCGCATGTAGAGCGGCCAGACGTCACCGCCGGGCCGAGGCTCCGGCCGGAGCGTCTCGCTGGCGTACACCTCGTGCACCAGCACATCGACGCCCGCGCTCAGCCGCTCGAGCCCGGGCGACGGACGCGTGTCGCCCGAGATCACCACGGATCGCCCGCCAGCGTCGACCCGGTACGCGAATGCATGGCGAAGTCCGCCGTGCGGCACTGCGACGGCCGTCACCTTGACGCCACCGCTGTCGTAGACGATCCCCGGTCGAATCTCGTGCACGCGCACCTGCGGCGTGATCGGCGTCTCACGCTCCAGCCCCGTGACGCGGACGCGGAGGTCCTCCGCCCAGGCGGCGAGGATGTGCGCGGTCATGGCGCGGAGGCCGGGCGGCCCGTAGGCCGCGAGCGGCGTCCGGCGGCCCATCACCCAGGAATCGAGGATGAGATCGGGGAGACCGAGGGTGTGGTCGCTGTGGAGGTGGGTGACGAAGAGAGCGGTGACGCCGTTGATCGGGAGCCGGGCGGCGCTGAGCGCGCGCTGGATGCCGGCACCGGCGTCGAAGAGAAACACCCGGCTGCCGACGACGACGGCGGTGGCGGGACCCGAGGCGGCGGGATCGGGCCGCGGGAAGCCGGTGCCGACCAGGACGACAACGGCGGTGTCCTGAGCGTGCGATGCCGTGGCCCGCCCCGCGCTCAGGATCACCGGGATCAGGGCTGCGAAGCGGACCGCACGCGCACGGGATGTCGTCATGTGGATCTCACCTCGACAGAGAAATCGGCTCTGAAAGGTTGCAGGGCCATCCTGCCCGGGCAACGTGTCTGCCGACGACTCGTTCCCCGCGGATTCCTGCCGGTAGCGCCAGGGCGCGCGAGACTGCAGATTCACCCATCCCATCCCCGTATCCGGAGTCCCGCATGCTCACCACCCGCCGCTCGTTCCTGACGTCGCTCGCCGGCGCCGCCGCCGTTCCCGCCTTCACCGAGCGCGCCATCCGCCATCTGGGCGAAGCGACTCGCATCGCCGGCGCCCGGCCGGCCGCCGCGGTCGCCGACGACGAGACCTACTGGAGCGAGATTCAGCGCGCGTTCGACGCCGACCGCACCATGATCAACCTCAACAACGGCGGCTGCAGCCCCACGCCGACCCACGTCCTCGAGCAGATGATCCGGGACCTCCGCTTCTCCAACGAGCTGCCGGTGGACCACATGTGGCGCGTGCTGGAGCCGCGGGTCGAGAGCGTGCGGCGCGACCTGGCGCACGAGTTCGGCTGCGATCCCGAGGAGATGGCGATCGTCCGGAACTCATCCGAGGCGAACGAGATCGTGCAGTTCGGTCTCGACCTGAAGCGCGGCGACGAGGTCGTCGTCAGCAACCAGAACTACGGCCGCATGCTCACCACGTGGGACCAGCGCGCGCGGCGCGAGGGAATCGTGATCAAGGCGGTGAGCTTCCGCCTGCCGCCCCCGTCGCAGAAATACCTCGCGGATCAGTTCATCGAGGCCTTCACCCCGCGGACCCGCGCCGTCGAGCTGCCGCACATCACGAACCTGAGCGGGCAGATCATGCCGGTGAAGGAGATCATCAGCGCCGCCCGCGCGAAGAACATCGACGTGCTGGTGGACGGTGCCCACGCCTTCGGCCACTTCCCCTTTACCCGCGACGAGCTGGGCGTCGACTACTACGGCACCAGCCTCCACAAGTGGATGCTGGCCCCGATCGGCACCGGCTTCCTCTATGTACGAAAGAGCAAGCAGAAGGCGCTGTGGCCGCTCATGGCGGCGCCCGCCTCGATGGACGACAACATCCGGAAGTTCGAGGAGATCGGCACCCACCCGGCCGCCAATCACAACGCGATCTCGGCGGCGATCGCGTTCCACCGCGGCATCGGGGCCGAACGGAAGATCG